>DATHLO010000045.1:0-4812 GCA_035488075.1 Steroidobacteraceae bacterium
AGCCGCGCGGAAGCGGCGACGCCACTGCGCTTCAGATCAGCCGCCGCCGCCGCTGGAGGTGGCGGGCGTCATGGGGGTGGGCGGGGGCGCATTACCCGGCCGCTGGTGTACGCGATACAGGGCGTAGAACGCTACGAGCACGATGAGCGGCATCACGAGCCACGGCCACACGGCCGGGCGGCGATCGCGCGGCTTAGCGGCCATAAATACCCGTCAGTTCGGCGCTGCCGAGCGCCTGGGCGCGAACTCCTCGCATGATCCCCTGCTCCTCGTAGCGAACGCCGTCGGCACCGGCGAAGCAGTGTGCAGCGCCCGAGGGGCGCAGTGCAAATGAGGGCGCGGGGCCGGTGCCTGCGACGGCACCGGCCCCGCGCCAGCGAGCTTTAGTCGCTGATCAGCTCAGCCGCGCGCCCAATGGCCCGGCACCATATGCCAGGAGCCATTGACCGGACGCCACTCGTGCGCGACCCAGTGATAGCCCGGACGCGGAGCCTCCCAGCGACCCGGATGCCAGGCGTAGCGGCCACCTTCCCAGAACCAGGCGCCGCCGACCCAGAAAAACCCGGGCTGCGGGGGGACGCCGACGACTTCGTAGCGCACCGGCGGCGGGGCCGTAGTAACCACGACCTCTCCGGGTACCACCACGGCGGCCGGACGCGCCGTTACGACGCAGCCGGAAAGTGCCGCGGCGAGCACCACGCCCGCAATGGCGGCTTTGAGTGAAATAGGTCTCATCATCTGCCTCCTGTTGTTCGCGCGCTGTGCGTGAACCTACCCGCAAGCAACGCGCGAGATGGGGCAAAAGCATACACACGCATATTTCGAAGTGAAGGTTACAGTATCCAGAATGCGAACCGCGTCAGCCAAAGCCGTCAGCATGAGCGCGTTCAGGCACCATTCAGGGGCGCGTGGCGGCGCTGTGACGCGCGCCGCATGTTAGGGCAGGACATGAGCTTCGATCGCGACTACTACCAACGCTACTACTTTGATCCGCGCACGGCGGTCGCGAGTGCCGCGGAAATGCGCGCACGCGCCCGCCTGATCGCCGCTCTCACGCAGCACGCCGGGCTACCGGTGCGCCGCATCCTCGAGGCCGGCTGTGGCACGGGCATGCTGCGTGCACCGCTCAAGCGGCTGCTGCCGCAGGCGCAGTACGTGGGACTCGAGACGAGCGAATACCTGTGCGCGCGCTATGGCTGGCAGCACGGGCGCATCGAGGCGTACCGCAGCCGCACGCCCTTTGATCTGGTCATCTGCTACGACGTGTTGCAATACCTTAAAGCACCGGCGGCGGCGCGCGCGCTCAGCAACTTCGGCCGCCTGTGCCGCGGCGTGCTTTATTTCAGCGCCCTCACGCGCTACGACCTCGAGCACAACGCCGATCCTGCGCGCACCGATGCCGACGTGTACCTGCGCAGTGCCCACTGGTACCGCAGCCGCCTGCGGCGTCAGTTCCGCGAGGCGGGGCTGGGGTTCTGGCTGCGCCGCGGCGCGCCGCTGCAGCTGTGGGAGCTGGAGGCGGACTGAAGCGGCGGCGGCCGCGCGCAGCTGTCGTACAATCCTTGGCGACCGCACCCCCGGAGCAACAACATGGCAGCCCATGAGCATCATGCCCTGATTCACTGGGCGCGCGACAGCGCGCTCTTCACCGACAATCGCTACAGCCGCGCTCACACCTGGCGTTTTGACGGCGGCGTCGAGGTGCCCGCGTCCTCCTCGCCGAGCGTCGTGCGCGTGCCGCTCTCGGTGGAGGCCGCCGTGGATCCGGAAGAAGCGTTCGTGGCGGCGCTGTCGAGTTGCCACATGCTGTGGTTTTTGCACCTCGCCGCCACCGCTGGCTGGTGCGTCGATGACTACGCGGATGATGCGGTCGGCCTCATGGGGCGCAACGCCGCGGGCAAGAGCGCCATGCTGCACGTGACGCTGCGGCCGCAGGTTAAGTTTGCCGGCGAGCGTCGGCCGGCCGCCGCCGACATCGAGCGGCTGCACCATCGCGCGCACGAGGAATGCTTCATCGCCAACTCGGTCACGACCGAGGTGCGCGTCGCAGCGCCCGCCGATGGCTGAAGTGCTCGCCACCTTCCGCGGCGCGGTGCGCGCGCAGCGCTCGCCGGGGCCACTCGGACTCACCTTAACGGGTGACACGCACGAGCTCGGCGCGGCGACCGCGCTGGGCTTCAGCGCGCGCGCACCGGCGGATTTTCCCGACGTGCTCGCAAACGCCGTGGTCGAGCGCATCGCCCCGGATCAGTACCGCATCACGAGCGCGGCACGCGCGTGGACGCTCGGCGCGCCCGCGGTGCATCTCACCGGGGAGATCGCCACAGAGTTCTACCGCGCGCTGCCGCCGCGACCGGTACCGGCGGGCAAACGCTTCCTGCTGCGCGTCGTGTTCGCACTCGCGCGCAGCCGTGCCGGATTTGCTCTGCTGCGCGCGCTGCGCCGCTAGGGACATCACGCCATGCAAAGCCTGCTTTACCTGCTCGGCCTGGGCGTCGGTATCGGACTGGTGGTCCAGGTGGGCATGAACAGTACGCTGCGCAGCATCCTCGGCAGCCCGATCCTCGCAGCTCTCATCAGTTTCGTGGTGGGCTCCGTGGCACTCGCCTGCTTTCTCGGCGTGCTGCGTACGCCGCTGCCCGAGCGTGCACAGCTCGCCTCGGTGCCGGCCTGGGCGTGGCTCGGCGGCATTCTCGGCGCGTTCTACGTCGCCTCGAGTGTCATCGTCGGTCCGCGCCTGGGGGCGGCGACGCTGCTCGCGCTCGTGGTGCTCGGGCAGCTGGGCACCTCGCTCGTCGTCGACCACTTCGGCTGGCTCGGTTTTGCGCAGCACCCGCTCACGCTGATGCGCCTCGTGGGAGCTGCACTGCTCTTTGGCGGCGTGCTGCTCATCACGCGCTGAACGGGCGCGCGCGCTCTAGGAGCTCGGCGAGCGCAGCGAGAGGATTTCCGTTTCCGGCAGCGGCAGGCGCTGCGTGCCGACCAGGGAGGCGTAGGTCGCCATCTGGGCGTGAAAGGCGCGGTGCCAGGTGAACTGCCTGAGCACGCGCTCGCGCGCGGCGGCGCCGAGCGCTTCCAGATCGCGCTCGTAGAGCGCGGCGATGGCCTCCGCCATGCTCGCCGCATCGTGCGGCTCGGCCAGCACGCCCACACTGTCATCGATGAATTCCGGAAAGGCGCCGGCGCGCGCGGCCACCACCGGCCGGCCGCACGCCATCGCCTCCAGGATCACGAGCCCGAAGGTCTCCTTGGTGCCGGCATGTACTAACGCATCGGCCGAAGCGATCCAGCCGGCGAGCTCCACGCTGTCGCGCCGGTACGGCAGCATGGTGACGTTGCGCGCGGGGCGCGCCTCGCGTTCACCACCGATCAGCAGCAGATGATAGGGCGACCCCAGACGGGCGAACGCCTGCAGCAGCACCGGCAGGTTCTTCTCCTGGGCGAAGCGGCCGGCGTAGACGAGTACGCGCGCGTTGGCCGGCAGGCCGAGGCGCTCGCTGGCCGGTGGGCCACGACGTTCGGGGCTGAACACCTGTGCATCCACGCCCAGCGGCTGCAGCATCGCGTGCGCCACGCCGATGTGCTTCAGATACGCGCACATGAGGCGGCTCGGCGCGAATACCACATCGAAGCGCTCGTAGAGCCAGCGCAGGTAGCGCTGCATCGCCGGCTCCGACAACGCACGACCGAAGCGCCGGCCGATGATCTGCGGCAGGTT
Source organism: Steroidobacteraceae bacterium (assembly GCA_035488075.1). Classification (GTDB taxonomy): domain Bacteria; phylum Pseudomonadota; class Gammaproteobacteria; order Steroidobacterales; family Steroidobacteraceae; genus 13-2-20CM-66-19. The sequence goes on from DATHLO010000045.1 coordinate 3,719, forward strand.
GGAGTGATAGAACGCGGCGAGCGCGATGCCGCGGCGTTGCGCCACGCGCCAGGCGCACCAGGCCGGATGGAAGGCGTCGCCGGCTTCGATGAGCGTTGGTTCGAGCGCCGCGAGCAGCCGCACCCAGCGGCGCGGGTTCAGTGGCAGTCGATAGTTGAAAGTGCCCGGAACCGGGTAGCCGGGCAGCGTGCAGATGCCGCCGCGTTCGATCTCGCCGCGCACCCCCGGCACCACGATCGTGTGTTCCCACGAGGTGTGCGCGCTGAGCCAGGCGTGCTTGGCTGACAGATAGCGCTTAACGCCACCGCTCGTAGGCGAATAAAACAGGGTCGTGTCGACGAGATGCATGGATTCTTGTTCCGGCCTTGCGACCCCTGCCCAGCCAGCATGCGACCGGAATGCATTGCACCTTTATGAAGCAGGTGTGTCAAGCGTGGCGGCTTTGTCAGTAACCGCTCACGCGGCCGGCTTGATGTTGGCGTTCAGATGAAACAGGTTGTTCGGATCGTAACGTTTCTTAAGACTCGCAAGGCGCGCGTAGTTGTCGCCGTACGCCGCATGTATCCGAGTGTCACGATCATCACTGTTGGCAATGTTCACGTAGTTGCCGCGCGTGAGCGGTTCGATCTTCCCCCAGGACGTGCGCACGTACTCGATGTTGCGCTCGGCATCCGCGCTCGGCACTTTCCAGGCCCCCGCCACGCCCATGTTGTGACTCGCGCCGCGCCCCCAGTACGCGGTGTCCTGCGGCGCTACGCGGCTGATCGCACCGCCCTGGTGCTGCATCCACACGGCCATCAGGTCCGAGGGCGACTCTTCGGCGCAGCCGATGACGACATCGATCAGCTGCGGCGTCAGTCCATAAATCAGTCCGCCTTTCACGTAAGAGCCAAAGCGGCTGAAGCCCGGCGTGTAGGAACTGCCCTGGAGACTCAGGTAAGTGGCGGGCGCCAGGGTGTCCTTGAGCGGCTTGCCGAGCTTGCGCAGCGGCGCGAGCACGCGCTGCGCATCCGCCACCGGTCCGCTGTAGCACACGTCGAAGCCCACGGCCTTGCCGAGCTTCTCGTCGGTCTCCACGTCCACATCCACGTACA
>DATHLO010000046.1:0-6835 GCA_035488075.1 Steroidobacteraceae bacterium
CTGTGTGAGCGGCTGAGCGTTACCGAAGTGGTCGTGGCGATGGACGACCGGCGCCGCGGCTTTCCGATCCGCGAGCTGCTCGACTGCCGCCTGGCCGGGGTGGACGTCACGGAGCTCCTCACCTTCCTCGAGCGCGAGACCGGCCGCGTACGCCTGGACGTGCTCAATCCGAGCTGGATGATCTTCGGCCAGGGCTTTCGGCGCGACCCGCTGCGCCTGTTCTCCTCGCGCATGCTCGATCTGGGAGCGAGCTTTGCGGTGCTGACCGTCTCGCTGCCGGCGATTTTGCTCACGGTCGTCGCCATCAAGATGGAGGACGGCCTGCGGGCGCCGGCGCTGTACAGCCAGCGGCGCGTGGGCCTGGGCGGGCGTGAGTTCAAGGTGATCAAATTCCGCAGCATGCGCCTGGATGCGGAGATGAACGGTGCACAGTGGGCGCAGCACTCGGATCCGCGCGTGACGCGCGTCGGGGCGATCATCCGCAAACTGCGCATCGATGAGCTGCCGCAGATCCTGAACGTGCTGCGCGGCCACATGAGTTTCATCGGCCCGCGCCCGGAGCGCCCGGAGTTCGTCGCCGAACTGGCCGAGAAGATTCCCTACTATGTGCAGCGTCACTACGTGAAACCGGGGATCACCGGCTGGGCACAGCTGTGCTACCCGTACGGTTCCTCCGAGCAGGACGCACTCGAGAAACTGCAATACGACCTCTACTACATCAAAAACAACAGTCTGCTCTTTGATCTTGCGATCCTGGTGCAGACCGCCGAGGTGGTTCTCATGGGCAAAGGGGCACGTTGATGGCCACCGTGATGCAGCAGCGGCGCAAGCTTCTCATCCTGGAAAATGACCGCGCGCTGCGGCGCGAGCTCGAGGCGGTGTTCTCCGACCTTGAGGTGACCGCCGCCGACACCTCCGAGCAGGCACTCGCCCTGGTGCGCCGCACCGAGCCGGATGTCGTGCTGTTTGACCTCGGCACCGCGCGCGATCCGGCCGTGGCGGCGCAGAGTCTGGAGCTGCTGCGGCAGATCCTGAACATCTCCCCCGACACCAAGATCATCGCGATGACCGAGCACGACGCGCGCGAGCTAGCCGTCTCAGCCGTCGGCCTGGGCGCGGCGGACTTCTACCACAAGCCCCTCGATGCCGGAGTGCTCTCCATCGTCGTGCGGCGCGCGCTGCGCATCCGCGAGCTGGAAGAGGAGAACTGGCGGCTGCGCGAACGCACCGGCGCGATGGCGCTCGAGGGCATCATCGGCGTCAGCGACTCGATGCGCAGCCTGTGCCGCGCGATCGAGAAGGTCGCCCCGACGAATGCGACCGTACTGCTGCTCGGGGACAGCGGCACCGGCAAGGAACTGCTGGCGCGCGCGCTGCACCGGCTCTCGGGCCGCTCGCACAAGCCCTTCATTGCCATCAACTGCGCGGCGATTCCCGACACGCTGCTCGAAAGCGAGCTGTTCGGGTACGAGAAGGGCGCCTTTACCGGGGCGGCCAAGCGCACCGCCGGCAAGCTCGAATCGGCCGACGGCGGCACGGTGTTCCTCGATGAGATCGGGGAGATGCCCGGATCGCTGCAGGCGAAGCTGCTGCGCGTGGTGCAGGAGCGCACCGTCGATCGCGTCGGCGGGCATGTGCCGGTGATACTCGATATTCGGATCGTGTGTGCCACCAACAAGCCCCTCGACACCCTCATCGGCACCGGCACCTTTCGGGATGATCTGTTCTACCGCATCAGTGAAGTCACGATCCGCGTACCGCCGCTGCGGGAGCGCCAGGGCGACAGCCTGCTGCTGGCGCAGTTTCTCCTGCAGCAGACCGCCGAGCGCTTCGCCAAGCCCACGCGTGGTCTGGCACCCGATGCGATCCGCGCCATCCAGGCGTACCGCTGGCCGGGCAACGTGCGCGAGCTCGAGAACCGCATCAAGGGCGCGGTGATCATGGCTGAGGGGGTGGTGGTGACCGCCGCGGACTTAGGTCTCGTCGATCCGGGCGATGATCCGGAGTACCTCAATCTGCGCGTGGCCCGCCAGCGCGCCGAGGCGCAGGCGGTGCGTCAGTCCCTCGCAGTCGCCCGCGGCAACCTGTCGCGCGCCGCGGAGCTGCTGGGTGTCACGCGACCGACACTCTACGACCTTCTGGGCAAGCACAGCATCGATGCGGCGCAGTTCGGCAAGAGCGGCCCGCACGCGGCCGAGAGCATCGCGAGCGCCGCGGCGCCCGAGGTCGCCCCGGAGCGCTAAAGCGCGCTTGGCTAGCGCTGCTTGAACTCTTCGGGCGTCAGCTGGTGGCGTGCCAGCAGCTTGTAGAAATCCGTGCGGTTGCGCCGCGCCAGGCGGGCCGCCTGACTCACGTTGCCGCCGGTGATCTGCAGGATCTGCGACAGGTAGCTGCGCGTGAACTCATCGCGCGCCTCATCGAAGGAGGGCAGCCGCCCGGGCGTGCCGCCTAAGGACTGCTGCACCAGCTCCACCGGGACGATCGGTGTTTGCGACAGGGCCACGTTCTGGCGCACCACGTTTTGCAGCTGGCGGATGTTGCCCGGCCAGTCAGCGGTCGCGAGCAGTTCCACCGCCTCGGGCGCGTAGATCTTGCGCACGCCGGATTCCTTGGCGATCTGCGCGAGGAAGTGCGCGACCAGCAGCGGGATATCCTCGCGGCGGCGGTTGAGGGAGGGCATCTCGATGTGCACCACGTTCAGACGGTAGTACAGGTCCTCACGGAACTGCCCGCCCGCCATCAGCTGCTGCAGGTCGCGGTGGGTTGCGGAAATCACCCGCACGTTGACCGCGATGGCATCCGTGCTGCCGACCGGGCGGATCACGTTCTCCTGCAGCACGCGCAGCAGCTTCACCTGCAGCCGCATCGGCATGTCGCCGATCTCATCGAGCATCAGCGTGCCGCCGTCGGCGGCCATGAAGAGGCCGCGGTGAGCGCGCGTGGCGCCGGTAAAGGAGCCCTTCTCGTGGCCGAACAGTTCCGACTCGAGCAGATCCTCCGCCATGGCGCTGCAGTTGATGGCGACGAAGGGCTTGTTGCGCCGCGGGCTACCCTTGTGGATGGCGCGCGCCAGCAGCTCCTTACCCGTGCCGCTCTCGCCGGTGATCAGCACGCGCGCATCGGTGCCCGCCACCATGTGCGCCTGCGCGAGCTTCTCTTCCATCGCGGCGCTGCGGGTGATGATCTCCGCGCGCCAGTCCTCGTCGGAGGCGCCAAAGCCGGAGATGCGCAGCGCCTTTTGCACCTGATCGAGCAGTTCCTGCTTATCCACCGGCTTAGTGAGGAAGCCGAAGGCACCCATCTGGGTCGCCTGCACCGCATCGGGGATGGTGCCGTGGGCGGTGAGGATGATGACCTTCAGTCCCGGCCAGCGGTTCTGCAGCTCCTTGAGCAGCCCGATCCCGTCCATCTGATCCATGCGCAGATCCGTGATCACCAGATCCGGCCGGAAGCGGCTCGAGGCGGCCAGTGCCTGTGCCGCGCTCTCGACTGCCTCGACGTCGTAGCTCTCCGCGCGCAAGCGGATGGTCAGGAGGCGCAGCAACCCCGGATCATCATCGACCACCAGGATGCGTGCCTTGCGTTTACCGGTCTGATTCAAGATCGTTTCCTTAAAGGGCGCACGGCTAATGAGTCGTGGTGCCGGGTTTGCGCTCATTGAGCGAGCGCTCGATGTTTGCGATCGCCGCAAGCTTCGCGCGCGCCTCATCGAGCTCCTTGCGCAGGCGGGCGTTCTCGTCCAACTCCGCCTGCAGGCGGTGATTGGCGTTCGCGATGTGCTCGCGATCCGCCCGCACCGCCTCAGTTTGCAGCCTGCGGTTTTCCGCCTCGAGCGTCAAATGGTCGTCAATTTGCGAAAGCTCCAGGAATGCGAGCGCGCGCTCCGCCGGCAAGAGCACCTCCGGGTTCGCCATGAGCTCGCGCAACAGCCCCTGGGCGCGCGGCAGGTCAGTGGCCGGATGCCCGGGGGTGCCGAGCACGAGTGCGAGCTTCAGCTGATGGCTCGGCGTGGGCGCGGTGTCGTACTCATGCTGCGCGCTCGCCAGGATCTCCGCCTGCTGGGCGGGTGGCCCGGTGACGAGCTTCTGCAGCAGTTCAAGGTAGCCGGCGAGCAAAGTCGCGCTGGTCGCCGCCGGATTGACGACCGGCGCCGGCGCCGGCGGGCGTTCCCCGGAGAGGCCGGCGCAGCCGAGGAGCTGCAGCGCGGCGAGCAGTGTGGCCGCGCAGCCAAGGTGGCGGCTCCTAAGCGGCATGCGCCTGGGCCTTCGGCAGGCTGCGGGCAGGCTGATCCCCCGTGCTGGCGCGGATTGGCATCGTGATGCGGAAATGCGCCCCGGGGTACTGACCGTCGATGATCTGCACCGTGCCGCCGTGCGCGGACACGAACTCGAGCACCACCGAAAGTCCGATGCCGGTGCCCTTGACCGCGGTGCTGCGCGCGGCGCGCCCGGTGTAGAAGGCATCGAAGATGTGCGCGCGGTCCTCGGGCGGGATACCCGGGCCGCCGTCGGCGACGTCGAGCACCAGCTGCGCGCCGGCGGTGCGCCCCATGAGGTGAATCGTGCCGCCCTTGGGGGAATATTTGACTGCGTTGGACACCAAGTTCTCGAGAATCAGGCGGATCTTGCCGCGGTCGGCCACCAGCGTGACGTCCTCGACGTGCACATCCAGCCGCACCCGCTGCGACAGCAGCGTGAGCTGTTGGTTCTCGAGCACCTGCTTCACCAGCGGACGCAGGCGAAATTCCGTGGCCTCAAGGCCGACGCTTGAGGTTTGCCAGGCGCTGAAGGACAGCAGGTTCTCGATCATGCGCTGCAGCTTGATGCCGTTCTCGCGCAAAATGGCGGCCACTTCGCGCTGATTGGAATCCAGCTCCCCGACCGCCCCATCCATCAGCAGCTCCGTGCCCTCGCGGATGTTGGCGAGCGGGGTTTTCAGCTCGTGCGACATGTGTCGCAAGAAGCGGTTGCGCTCGTGCGCAAGCTCGAGCAGGCGCTGGCGCAGCCACTCGAGCTGTCCGCCGAGGCGCTCCAGATCGTGCGGACCTGAGACCGCGATGGGGTTCGTGAACGTGCCCTCACCGAGCTCACTGATGGCCCGATCAAGCTGTCGCAGCGGGCGCCCGACGCCCACGGTGAGCACCAGGACTGCGATCGCGGCCAGCGGTAAGAGCAGCGCCGCGGTCCACAACAGGTGCATGCGCGCCTGCAGCGTGCGCTCTTCCAGCGCCGACACCTCCGCGTCCACCTGCGCGTTACTCTCCTGCGCCACGCGCTCCACGAGCGCGGTGAGCTGCGTGAAGCCCTCGGCGAGCTGCGCCTGCGCGGCGGCATCCTTGGAGGGCGCATTCATCACGGTCGAGCGGATGCTCTCCTGCAGCTTCCCGAGTTCTTCGAGCGTCGTACGCGCATCGGCCGCGGCCTGGCTGTGCAGCTGCTCGCGCGTCTGGCTCAGGCGTTCATCCTGGGTACGATAGCCTTCCAAGAGCTTCGGATCGTTCAGCACGTCATAAAGACGCGCGGTGCGCTCAAGAGAGGCGATCTGCCCGAAGAGCGCTTGGCTGGCACGGGCGTTGGTCACTCCCTGTTTGACGATCATTTGGCCGGTATCGGCGAGGTCGCGGATCTGCAGGACCGCCGTCAAAACGGCGACGAGCAGCGGCACGGCCATGAAGAACAGGCCGACCAGCATCAGTCCACTCAATGACTTGGGACGCCCCCACCGCATGGGGGCGCATTCTACCTACCGGTAACAGCCTCGGCGCGCCTTAAGAAGGGCGTGCCCGCATTCAGCCCGGGTTCAGACGCTACCACGGCTCGCGCTTGAGGCGCTGCTCCCAGGTGTACGCGGTGCGCACGATCGTATCGAGGTCGTTCAGACGCGGCTGCCAGCCAAGTTCGCTGCGAATGCGTTCGGCCCGTGCGACCAGGGCCGCCGGGTCCCCCGGGCGGCGCGGCTCCTCGCGCACCGCGAGTTGCTGCCCGGAGACGCGCGTCACGCTCTCGAGCACCTGACGCACGCTGTAGCCGTGGCCGTAGCCGACGTTGAGCGTCGTCGAGGCGCCCCCGGAGCGCAGGTAAGTGAGCGCGTCCAGGTGCGCGCGGGCGAGGTCCTCGACGTGGATGTAGTCGCGTACGCCGGTGCCGTCCGGGGTCGGATAGTCGGTGCCGAAGATTGACACGTGCGAGCGCTTGCCCACGGCCGCCTCGCAGGCGACCTTGATGAGTAAGGTGGCATTCGGTGTGGCCTGGCCGATCCGACCGCCCGGATCCGAGCCCGCCACGTTGAAATAGCGCAGCGCCGCATAACGCAGCGGCGAGGCCTGGGCCACGCTCGCCAGCATCCACTCGCTCATGAGCTTGGAGGTGCCGTAGGGGTTGATCGGGGCCGTCGGGGTCGTCTCCGCGGCGACCCCGTCTGCGGGCGTGCCGTAGACCGCCGCGGTGGAGGAGAACACGAAGTGCCGTACGTTCGCCTCCAGGCAGCACTCGAGCAGCGAGCGGGTCGAGCAGGTGTTGTTGCCGAAATATTTCAGCGGTTCGGCCACCGATTCGGGCACGATGGTGTAGGCGGCGAAGTGCATCACGGTGTCCACCGCGTGGCTCTGCAGCAGCTGCGCCACGGTTGCGCGGTCGCCCACCTTGCCGATGACGAGCGGCGTGTCGAGCACCGCCTGGCGAAACCCCCGCGACAGATCATCCAGGATGATGACGCGCTCTCCGCGCGCGGCGAGCTGCAGCGCCACGTGTGAACCGATATAGCCCGCGCCGCCGGTGACTAATATGCTGCCTTGCTTCATGGTGGCCCGATGATAAACAAAAGCCGCGACAGCACG
>DATHLO010000047.1:0-2383 GCA_035488075.1 Steroidobacteraceae bacterium
CGTGCTGTCCTCCTTCGCACGCCAGTACCAAACCGGCGCGGTGCTGCCGCAGGAGCTGTACGCGCGCATGACGCGCGCCGACACCTATGGTCGCGCGGCCGATGAGCTGCGTCAGCTGCAGTTCACCGCGGTGTCACTCGACTTTCACACGATGCAGCCTGCGGCGCTGAACTTCGATCAGGTCTACCAGCGCGACTTCGAGCACTACAACAGCACCGCGTACGTGCCCGGGGATCACTTCTGGGCCTCGTTCACGCACCTGAATGGCTACAGCTCCAACTACTACACCTATGTCCTGGATAAGGTGATCGCGCTGGATTTCTTTGCGCAGTTTGACCCGCGCAACCTGATCGGCGGCCCGACGGGCATGCGTTACCGGCAGACGGTGCTTGCGCCGGGTGCCTCAAAGCCCGCAGCGCAGCTGGTGCGCGACTTCCTCGGCCGCGATACGAACCTCGATGCCTACCGCCGCTGGATGCTCGCGGAGTTTGCCAGCCCCGCTACGGCTTCTTCATCCGCTCGCTGAGTCGTTCGAGGAGCTTGGAGAAGGGCGAGTTCTTCTGCACTTCAACGCGCAGGTGGCGCACGCCGCTCTCGTTGAGCGTCTCACCGCTGCCGTTGTCGATCGACAACTGACTCGCGCCCAGGATCTCGAGCGTCTCCTCGAGCGACTGCGGGCCGCGCTTCTCGCGCGCCCCCACCTTGCCGGCCACGCGACCGCGCTCCGGGGGCGCTGCGGGGGCGCGTGCGGGGGCAGGCGGTGGCGCCGCCGCCGCCGTCTGCGTCACGGCCCGACCCACGGCAACTTTCGGGATCGGCCGGCCGGGGAGCTTGCGCCCCGTGGCATCGGCGATGCCCGGCGTCGCGGCAGGTGTGCCCGGGCGTGAGGAGAGCTTGGCGACCTGCTCGCGCGCGCTGTCATCGTCGATCAGCTTGAACTCGTCCACCGGAGCGGGCGTCGCGACCGGCCCGCCGAGGGTGGCGGCCTGCTTGTCCTGCTCGGTCGCGCGCGCCTTTTCCTGCGGGCTCACCGGCACCACGGCGACGGAGGTGAACTCCGAGCGCACGTAATGCGCGACCTGCTTGGCGGAGATCGCGTCGCTGAAGAATCCTAGGCGCAGCCCGTACCACTTGCGTGCGTCGCGGCTGCCCTCGACCGTGTAGAGCGTGTAGGCGCTGAAGATCGCCAGCGGCGGCACCTTGTCGAGTTCGACCGCCTGCACCGACCACTGCAACTGCACCGCGAACAGCACCGGCGCGTTTTGCGTGACGGCTTCCTTGAGCGCCTCGCGTGTGCCGGTGTCATCGGGCTTGAGCAGCGGGATGGCGCCGTGCGCGGGGTCTGCGGCCGGCGGCGGCTCGCTGCCCTCGGGGCGGCGCGTCTCGAGCATTTTCAGCACCTGCGTGTCGCTCAGGTTGTTCTTCGCGGGCGGCGCTTCCTTCGGTGGTTGCGGCGGCAGCGGCGCGCGCATCAGGCGTGTCTCGCCCGTCGCACTCGCATCGCCCAGCGCCTGCAGCACTTCACGCACATTCGAATCGCCGAAGACGCCCTTGGCGCTCTTGTCACTCTTCTCGGGCTGCGCGGCGCGCGCAGCCGGCGTCGCCGCCCCGGCCGGCGGCATCGCAGGCGCGGCGGCCCGCGGCGCCGCGGCACGCGCAGGAGCCACGGGGGCGTTGGTCGGCGCTGCCGGTGAGGCGAGCGGGCGGCGCGCCGGGTTCTGCGGCGCAGCCGTCGGCCGTGCGGCGGGTGCTGTTGGTTTGGTGGCCGCCGGCTTGAGCGCGGGGCGGGCGGTGGTGGCGGACGGCGCGCGCATCGCCGGTGCCGCCTTCAACACCGGCGCGCGCAGGGCGAGCGACTCCATCGGCAGCGGTTGCGGCGGCGGAAACGGCGCCGGCGGTGGCGGCGGGGTCACGGCAACGGGCGCGGGCGCTGAGCGCGGCGTGCTGACCTGTTGCTGGGGGCCGGCGGCGTGCTGCGCCTGCGCGGCCTGGGCCGCCGCGGCGCGCTCGCGCAGCTTGCGCCCCGGAGCCTCACCGGCCCACGCCCCCGGATAAATCTCGCGCACGACGCTCAGCCATTCTTCGGCTTCCGCGAGGGTGGCGAAATAACCCATGTGCAGACGGAAGCGTTCGCGGCCTTCCTCGAAGCGGCGGCTCACGAAGAAGTTGAAGCGCTTCAGTTCCGGCAGATCCGTCTGCGCGAGCGCCATGGGCGTAGTCGATGAGCAAAGATTGAGAACGAACGGCCCCGCGTTGCTCGCGGACACCGCCGCATCCCCTGCTCCGACGCGAGCCGCGTCAGAGGCGAAGTTGGGCGTTGCTGTCATAAAAAAACTTCCCCGAACCGAAACCCTCAATGGCCACGGTCTTGGCGGAAACTGCG
>DATHLO010000048.1:0-3042 GCA_035488075.1 Steroidobacteraceae bacterium
GTCGTTTCAGGTGCCGCAGGCCGAAGTCATCGCCCGTCTGGCCTGTTCGCGCATGGCGTCGGCGTCAGCGTCGGCGTAGTAGACCTTATTGCCATCAGCGTCGTGCTGATAGAGGCGACCGGCGTCCTTGAGGCGAAAATAATAGTTGCGCGCGTTCTGACACGCGCTCTGCTTGCGCTGGTCGGCGAGCGCCTTGTTCTTGGCATCGAGCGCCTCTTGTTTCTGGCGCTGCAGGTCCTCTGCCTTGAGGAGTTCCTGCTCCTTGGCGAGGCGGGCGACCTCGGCGTGCTCGGGTTCATCGACGTGCACGGCGGTCTTCGGCGCCGTTTTCGTGCCGCCGCGGTCGGAGTACACCACGTGCCCCTCGGCGTCCACGGACTTGTACACTTCCTGCGCCTGCAGCGGGACGATCGGGCAGGCGAGGGCGAGCAGCGCCCCGGCAACGGCGCCGCGCCAGAAAGACTCAAACGTGCGTAAGTGCTGCACCCGCGCCTCCGTCCCGCATAAGGATACGTTCGCCGGCGCGTCGCACCCGGTGAAACCGGTCACAGAAACCGGTCCTCACGGACTTGAGCCGTGACCTGCGTCGCTCCGCGCGACGCCTGCGGCTGCGGGCCGACATGCCCCGTCAGCGTGGCTCAGCCTTCCACCAGGGTTTTCAGCCTTCCCAGGGCCTCATCCCACTGCTCCGACACGCGGGTCAGATAATGCTTCAGCTCATTCACCGGCCCCGGATCAAACTCGTAGCGGCTCTCGCGCCCCGAGCGCGCGCTGCGCACGACGCCGGCGTTCTCCAGCACCCGCAGATGCTTGGTGATCGCCTGTCGTGTCAGGCGTGAGCCGCCCGTGAGCTGCGCGATGGAGCGTGATTCGCCGCCCGAGAGAGCGCTGACCAGCGACAGGCGCGTTTCATCGCCGAGGGCGGCGAAGACGGCGGCATGGTGCCGTCGTCGCGCCGCGCTGGCATCAGCCGCGACGCGAGACATGACTCTCAATATTCTTCATCTGCGCCGCCCAGCCACTGTCGTTCATGCGGAACGCCTCCGCGCGCCGCTCGGCGGGCACCTTGTCGAAACCGCTCTCGGTGACCACCAGCAGCGTGCCCGCAGCGGTTTTCTCCAGCCGGAATTCGACGAGTGTCGGAGTCTCCTCGGAATAGTCGACCTGAGAATCGATGGCATACGGATGCCAGGTGAAGCTGAAGAGCCTCTCCGGTTCGATCCTCTGGATGAGCACTTTCCAGCGCACGTGCTCGTATCCCGGGTGCGTGATCTGTCCCTCAGCCTTGCGGCCGGCGACGAACGGACCTTCGATGTTGACCCTGAACCAGGTGCCGAACTCGCGCGAATCCGTGATGGCGCGCCATACCCGCGAGAGCGGCGCCTTCAGCTCAATGCGTTTTTCTATGCGGTCATTCATATTGGCAACCTCCTAGTTGCATATTACCCGGCGCTGGCAAGATTAGCAACCATTTTGTTGCATATGGCCGCGTGTGCACTTCACGCTCAACTGCGCTGAGGATCGCTCCTGCACCCGAGGCTCGTGCGCCGCTTGCTTTACAGCGGCATGTCGCTCCGGTAGCGTCCTCTGGACCATGTCAGCGGTTTTGAGTACCCACGCCATTACCCCGAAGAAGCCCACGCAGGCGGGCCTCGAGGATCCTCCTGCGCGCTGAAGCGAGCGACGCAGCCGCCGAAGATCTAAGAGGCCCCGCCGGAAACGACGGGGCCTCCTCATTTACACCCGCAGGAGAGGAGAACCATGTCAGCGCGTCCTTCCCCGTCACGGCCGGTCGTCGCGATCGTCGGAGCTACCGGCGCGGTCGGGGTCGAGCTGATCCGCTGTCTTGAGCAGCGGCGCTTCCCCCTGGCGGAGCTGCGGCTATTTGCCTCGGCGCGCTCGGCGGGCAAGACGCTGCCGTTTTGCGGGGCTCCACTCACCGTGCGCGAGCTCACGGATGCAAGCTTCGCGGGCGTTGACCTAGCGCTCTTCTCTGCCGGCGGCAGTACCTCGAAGCGCTTTGCGCCGCTTGCTGTGCGCGCGGGCGCGACCGTGGTCGATAACTCCTCGGCCTTCCGCATGGACGCGAGCGTCCCGCTGGTCGTACCGGAGATTAACCCGGAGGCAATGCGCGGCCACCGCGGCATCATCGCTAATCCGAACTGCTGCGCGATCATCGCCATCACCCCCCTGTGGCCGATCCACAAGGTCAACCGCATTCAACGGCTGCAGATGGCGACCTACCAGGCCGCCTCCGGCGCCGGCGCGGCGGCGATGGCGGAGCTGCGCGAGTCCACGCGCGCCTACCTGGACGGACGCAGCTACGCGCCCAAGGTTTTGCCGCATCCCTACGCCTTCAACCTCTTCAGTCACAACACGCGCGTCGATGCGGCCACGGGCTATAACGAGGAGGAGATCAAGGTCATTCAGGAGACGCGCAAGATCTTCGACGACGCGCAGATTCGCGTATCAGTGACTTGCATACGGGTACCCGTTCTGCGCGCACACGCGATGGCGATCACCCTCGAATGCGAGCGTCCCATCACGCCCGCGCAGGTGCGCGAGCTGCTGCAGAGCGCACCGGGCGTGAAGCTCGTGGATGAGCCTGAGCGTAACTACTTTCCCATGCCGCAGGATGCCTCCGGCCAGGATCCGATTCTCGTCGGGCGCATTCGGCAGGACCTGAGCGATCCGCACGGCCACTCGATTTCCCTCTTCGTGGCCGGCGATCAGCTGCTCAAGGGCGCTGCGCTCAACGCGGTGCAGATCGCCGAGCTTTTGTGAATGGCAGCAGCGCCGGGACCTCGGCGCGATAGCGCGCGTACTCGGCCGGAAATGTCGCGCGCATGAGCGTCTCCTCGATGCGCAGCTTGCGCACGAAGGCGAACAGTATGATCGCAACACCGAGCAGTGCGCGCGGTTCACCGCAGGCGATGGCGCTGCCGAGGAATGCCACGAGGAGACCCGTGTAGATCGGGTGCCGCACTCGGGCGTACGGACCGGAGCGGATCAGTTCGTGAGCGTGCTTGAGCGTCACCGCAG
>DATHLO010000049.1:0-9133 GCA_035488075.1 Steroidobacteraceae bacterium
GAGCCGGGCATCTACTTCATCGATCAGCTGCTCGATGCCGCACGCGCCGATGAGCGCGCGAGCCGCATCAACTGGACCCGGGCGGGCGAATTCTCCCGCTTCGGCGGCGTGCGCATCGAGGACGATCTTGCGGTCGAACCCCTCGGGTGCGAGAACCTCACCCGCGAGGCGTTCAGGGCCCTCGCCTGAAAGCGCACTCACCACGAAACGGGGGCCCTAAGGCCCCCGATTGAATCAATAGTGATACAGATCAAGGCCTTTTGGCGAGGATATCCTTGATATCCTGAAGCAGTGCCTCGGTTTTGGTGGGCGCGGGGGGAGGCGCGCTCGGCGTCGGGCGCTTCAGGCGATTGATGCCCTTGATGACCAGGAAGATCGCGAACGCGATGATCAGGAACTCCAGGCACGTCTGCAGGAACATCCCGTACTTGAGCAGCACGGGCTTGCCGGACGCGTCGGTCGCGATCCTCAGCGCCAGGTCGCTGAAGTTGATGCTGCCCAGGAGCGGCGAGAGCAGCGGCATGATCACATCCCCGACCAGGGAACCGACGATCTTGCCGAAAGCGGCGCCGATGACCACGCCAACCGCGAGGTCAACGACGTTGCCCTTCATGGCAAACTCTTTGAATTCCGACGCGAAGCTCATGGGCCGTTCTCCCCTTTTTCGATTTGTTGGGCACCGGAGCGATGCTCCGCGTACAGGCAGCCTAGCGAAAAGGCGGCCGCGGGCGCAAACGACAGGGCCGCCCTGCGGCGGCCCTGAGTATCGGCAGTGAAGACAGCAGGGGGAGCTTTCTAGGCCGCGGTCTTCTTCTTGCGGGTGCGCTTCTTCGGCGCCTCGGCCGGTGCGGCCTCGGCATCGTCGGCTTTCGCCGTGGTCTTGCCCTTCGCCTTGGCCTTAGCCTTCACCGCAGTCTTGCCCCGGGCGCTCTTCTTCTTGCCCTCGGTCGGCTCCTCGGCGGCCACCGGCACCGGTCCGTCCACGAGCTGCATCAGCGCCATGGGGGCGGAGTCACCCGGACGCGGGTTCATGCGCAGGATGCGCGTGTAGCCGCCCGGTCGGGCCTTGAAGCGCGGGCCTAAGTCCGCGAACAGCTTCTCGACGATCTGCACGTCGCGCAGCCGCGAGAAGGCGATGCGGCGATTGGCGTCGCCATCGATCTTCGCAAGCGTAATCAGTGGCTCGACCACGCGGCGCAGTTCCTTCGCCTTCGGCAGCGTGGTGCGGATCGTCTCGTGCCGCAGCAGCGATACGGACATGTTGCGCATCAGCGCATGCCGGTGCGAGCTGTTACGCGACAGCTGCCGACCGGAAAGATGGTGACGCATAAATAACCCTTCGAGTTCTAATCGCTCTGCGCGCTCAGGCAGCGAATCCTGTGCCGCGAGAGTGCGGGCCGCCGTAACGGCGGCCCGCTCAAGTCACATCAGATGACGTCGCGCTCGTCGTCGTGCTTCAAGCCCGCCGGCGGCCAGCCATCCAGACGCATGCCGAGCATCAGGCCGTGGCTCTGCAGCACTTCCTTGATCTCGGTGAGGGACTTCTTGCCCAGGTTCGGCGTGCGCAGCAGTTCCACTTCGGTGCGCTGCACGAGATCGCCGATGTAGTGGATGTTCTCGGCCTTCAGGCAATTGGCACTGCGCACGGTGAGCTCGAGCTCGTCCACGGGACGCAGCAGGATCGGATCGAACTGCATCTCGGAGACCTTGGTCGAGGTCTCCTCCTCGCCCTGCAGGTCCACGAACACCGACAGCTGGTCCTTGAGAATGCTGCCGGCGCGCCGGATCGCCTCTTCCGCGTCGATCGTGCCGTTGGTCTCGATGTCGATGACCAGCTTGTCCAGATCCGTGCGCTGCTCGACGCGCGCCGCATCCACCGAGTAGGTCACGCGCCGCACCGGCGAGAACGAAGCATCCAGCTGCAGACGGCCGATCGGGCGCGTCTGCTCCTCGAACGCAAGACGCGTCGCCGCCGGGCGGTAGCCGCGGCCACGCTCGACGCGCAGCGTCATCGACAGCTCACCCGCCTTGGTCAGGTTCGCGATCACCAGATCCGGGTTCACGACCTCGACGTCGTGATCAGTCTGGATGTCACCGGCGGTGACCGGACCCGGGCCCTTCTTGTGCAGGCGCAGCTCCGCGGAATCGCGCGTATGCATGCGCAGCGCCACGGACTTGAGGTTGAGGAGGATGTCGACGACGTCCTCCTGCACGCCCTCGATGCTGGTGTACTCGTGCAGTACCCCGTCGATCTCCACCTCGGTGATCGCCGCCCCCGGCATGGAGGAGAGCAGCACGCGGCGCAGCGCGTTGCCAAGGGTGTGGCCGAAGCCACGCTCGAACGGCTCGATCACCACACGGGCCTGGCGCGGCGCAACCGGCTGCACCTTCACCACGCGGGGTCTTAGAAACTCACTTACGGAACCCTGCATTGCAGTCTCACCTTGCCGGCTGACAGTCCGGCGCAAAAGAAACACGATAGGACCCGCTCAGATGGGGGCAAAAGCGCCCCAATTCAAGCGGATACGATTACTTCGAATACAACTCCACGACCAGGTTCTCGTTGATGTCGGGCAGGATGTCGTCCCGGCCCGGCGCTGACTTGAACAGGCCACGGAATTCCTTGTCGTTCACCTCGACCCACTCGGGCAGGCCCACCTGCTGGGCCACGTTCAGCGCACTTTGGATGCGCAGCTGCTTACGCGACTTCTCGCGCACCTGCACGATGTCGCCGGCCTTCACCTGGTAGGAGGCGATGGTCACCGGCTTCTCGTTCACGGTGATCGATTTGTGGCTCACGAGCTGGCGTGCCTCGGAGCGCGTGGACGCAAAGCCCATGCGGTACACCACGTTGTCCAGACGGCACTCGAGGAGCTTCAGCAGGTTCTCACCCGTGGCGCCGGACTTGCGCGCCGCTTCCTCATAGTAGTTGCCGAACTGGCGCTCGAGCACGCCGTACATGCGGCGCAGCTTCTGCTTCTCGCGCAGCTGCAGACCGTAGTCGGACAGGCGCTGGCGCCGCTCACCCTTCACGCCGCCGGGCGGCACGCTCAACTTGCACTTGTTCTCGAGCGGCTTCACGCCACTCTTGAGGAAAAGATCCGTGCCCTCGCGACGCGCGAGCTTGCATGTGGGACCGGTGTAACGCGCCATAAAAGTCCTCTAAGCCTCTAGACCCTGCGCTTCTTCGGCGGACGACACCCGTTGTGCGGGATCGGCGTCACGTCGGAGATGCTGGTGATCTTCAGTCCACAGTTATTCAGTGCCCGCACCGCGGACTCGCGCCCGGGGCCGGGGCCGCCGACGCGCACTTCCACGTTCTTCACGCCATGTTCCTGCGCGGCCACACCGGCTTTCTCGGCCGCCACCTGCGCGGCAAAGGGCGTGCTCTTGCGCGAGCCGCGGAAGCCGCAACCCCCCGAGGTTGCCCAGGAGAGCGTGTTGCCCTGCCGATCGGTGATGGTGATGATGGTGTTGTTGAAGGAGGCGTGCACGTGCGCGATCGCATCCAGCACGTTCTTGCGTGCCTTCTTCGGCTTCTTGGCCGCCGCCTGCGCCGCCGCGGCGCCCGCCGCCGGCTTTGCCTTCTCGGTCTTTTCGGGTTTCTCTGCTTTCTCTTCAGCCATGTGCCTTAAGCCTTATGCCTTTCCAGGAGGTGCGTTCAGCTTGACCGCCTGCTTGCGCGGGCCCTTGCGGGTGCGCGCGTTGGTGCGCGTGCGCTGGCCGCGCACCGGCAGCCCGCGCCGGTGACGGATGCCGCGGTGTGAACCGAGGTCCATCAGGCGCTTGATGTTCATCGAGACTTCGCGTCGTAAGTCGCCCTCGACCGCGAACTTGGCGATCTGCGAGCGGATCGCATTCACCTCCGGTTCGGTGAGGTCCTTCACCTTGGTGGTGGGGGCGACTCCCGCGGCGGCGCAGGCCGCGCGCGCGCGTGCCCGGCCCACGCCGTAGATCTGCGTGAGCCCGATCCACACGTGCTTGTTCATCGGGATGTTGATGCCGGCTATGCGTGCCATATATCTACCTCAACCCTGGCGCTGCTTGTGACGCGGATCCGTACAGATGACGTAGACCACGCGGCGGCGGCGCACGATCTTGCAGTTCTTGCAGATCTTCTTGACCGACGGACGTACTTTCATGATTAACCACCTGAACCTGAGCGGCCGGAGCCGAGCAGATTCGCCTTCTTGAGAAGTCCCGGATAGTGATGCGACATCATGTGCGCGTTCAGCTGCGAGATGAAATCCATCACCACCACGACGACGATGAGGAGCGAGGTGCCGCCGAAGTGAAACGGCACACCCTTCCACGTGACGAGAATCTCCGGCAACAGACACACCGCGGTGACATAGAGCGCGCCCCACAGGGTGAGGCGCGTGAGCACCGCGTCGATGTATTCGGCCGTTTGCTGCCCCGGGCGGATGCCGCGCACGAAGGCGCCGGACTTCTTGAGGTTATCCGCCGTGTCGCGCGCGTTGAACACGAGCGCGGTATAGAAGAAGCAGAAGAAAATGATGAGCCCGGCGTAGATGACCAGGTGCAGCGGCTGCCCGTACCCGAGCGCTGCGGCCACGTTCTGCATGATGTTGCCGAACCAGCCCTGCGAGCTCGTGCCGGCGAAGCTGGCGAGCGTCGCCGGGAACAGCAGCAGGCTCGAGGCAAAGATCGGCGGGATGACGCCCGACATGTTGAGCTTGAAGGGCAGGTGGCTCGTTTGACCGGCGTACATGCGCCGCCCCACCTGGCGCTTGGCGTAGTCGACCGGGATGCGCCGCTGCGCGCGCTCGACGTACACCACGAAGAAGGTGGTGGCGAGCACCAGCGCCAGCAGCAAGAGCGCGAACGGTCCCTGCATTTCCCCGTTACTCACCGACTCGATGGTGTTGCCCACCGCGCCGGGCAGGCCCGCGACGATGCCGGAGAGGATGAGCATCGAGATGCCGTTGCCGATGCCGCGCTCGGTGATCTGCTCGCCGAGCCACATGAGGAACATGGTGCCGGTGGTCATGGTGACGGTGGCGGTCACGAGGAACGGCCAGCCGTGCACGAGCGTCATGCCGCCCTTGTCGAGCGCGCCGGCGGCGGCGAAGGACTGCACCAGGGCGAGCGCCACCGTGCCGTAGCGCGTGTACTGGGTGATCTTGCGGCGCCCGGACTCGCCTTCCTTGCGCAGTTCCATGAGTGTCGGCACCACCATCGACATCATCTGGATGATGATCGAGGCGGAGATGTAGGGCATGACGCCCATGGCGAAGATCGACAGCCGCGAGAGCGCGCCGCCGGAGAACATGTTCACGATCCCCAGGATCGTGTTGGAGCGGTCGCCGAAGAAGCGCGCCACTTCGGACGGGTTGATGCCCGGTACCGGGATGAAGGTGCCGATGCGGTAGACGATCAGCGCGCCCAGGAGGAACAGCAGGCGGCCGCGGATCTCGCCTGAGCGGGCGACATCCCCCAGTGAGGTCGTATTGCTTACGGTGCTCGCCATGCTAGCGCAACAGCTCCTTCAGGCCTCGATCTTGCCGCCCGCGGCTTCGATCGCCGCGCGCGCACCCTTGGTGACGGCCACGCCCTTGAGCGTCACCGCCTTCTTGATCTCCCCCGAGAGCACCACCTTGGCGCGCTCGGTGCCCGCGGGCACCACCTGCGCCTTCAACAGCGCGGCAAGATCGATCAGAGCGCCCTCGACCTTGGCGAGCTCCCCGAGCCGCACCTCGGCGCGCGAGCGCTTCATGGCGGAGCGAAAGCCAACCTTGGGCATGCGGCGCTGCAGCGGCATCTGGCCGCCCTCGAAGCCGACCTTGTGGTAGCCGCCCTTGCGCGCGCGCTGGCCCTTGGTGCCGCGGCCGCAGGTCTTGCCCTGGCCGGCGGAGGCGCCGCGGCCGACGCGCAGGCGCGGGCGCTTAGCGCCGGGGGCGGGTTTCAGTGTGTTGAGTCGCATGTGTTAGGCGCCCTTCTCGTCCACGCGCAGCAGGTGCACCGCAGCGTTGATCATGCCGCGGTTCTCGCGCGTGTCCTTGACCATCACGCTCTGGTGAATGCGCTTAAGGCCCAGGCCGCGCGCGGAAGCGGCGATGTTCTTCAGCTGCCCGTTGAGGCTCTTCACCAGCGTCACTTTGATCTGTCTGTCAGCCATGGCTCATCAGCCCGTGATCTCTTCGAGAGTCTTGCCGCGCTTGGCCGCGATTTCCTCGGGCGAGCGGATCTTCGCCAGCGCGTTGATGGTCGCGCGCACCACGTTGATCGGGTTGCGCGAGCCGTAGCTCTTGGCGAGCACGTTGCGCACACCGGCGCACTCGAGCACCGCGCGCATGCCGCCGCCGGCGATGACCCCGGTACCGTCGGAGGCCGGCTGCATGTACACGCGCGTCGCCCCATGATTACCCGTGACCGCGTAATGCAGCGAATCGTTCCGCAGCGATACGTTGATCAGGTTCTTGCGCGCCTGGGTCATGGCCTTGGAGATCGCCACCGGCACCTCGCGCGCCTTGCCAAAGCCGTAGCCGACGCGCCCGGAGGTGTCCCCGACCACGGTGAGCGCGGTGAAGCCGAACTGCCGCCCGCCCTTGACGACCTTGGCGGTGCGATTCACGGCCACGAGCTTCTCGACGAACTCGTCGGCCGGCTGGCCCTTCTCTGGTCTCGCCATATGTGTGTGTGTCCTGCCTAAAACTCAAGACCCGCTTCGCGGGCTGCATCCGCGAGCGCCTTGACGCGCCCGTGGAACTGGAAACCCGAGCGGTCGAAGGCGACCTTGCTCACGCCGGCCGCCTTGCTGCGCTCGGCGATGACCCGGCCGACGACCTGGGCGGCCGCGACGTTGCCGGTGCTCTTCAGACCTGCGCGCACCTGCTTCTGCACGGTGGAGGCGGTGGCGATCACCTTGGCCCCGTCCGCGGCGGTGATCTGCGCGTAGATGTGGTTGGGCGTGCGATGCACGGTAAGGCGCGCGACCGCCAGCGCGCGGATGTGCGCGCGGCTCTTGGTGGCGCGGCGCAGGCGCCGCTGCTTCTTGGTGATGATCACTTCTTCTTCCCCTCTTTCAGGGTGATCTGCTCATTCGCGTAGCGCACGCCCTTGCCCTTGTAGGGCTCGGGGGGGCGAATGTCGCGGATCTCGGCGGCCACCTGGCCGACCTTCTGCCGGTCGATGCCCTTTACCAGGATCTCCGTCTGGCTCGGGGTCTCGATGCTGATGCCCTCCGGAATCGGCACGTTCACCGGGTGCGAGAAGCCGAGCGTGAGGTTCAGGCTCTTGCCCTGCACGGCGGCGCGGAAGCCGACGCCCACGAGCTCGAGCTTCTTCTCGTAGCCCTTGGTGACGCCGCGGACCATGTTGGCGAGGTGCGCGCGCGTGGCACCGGCCTGGGTGCGCGCCAGTCCCGGCGCGTCGAACTTGATCTCGAGCTTCTTCTCCTTCTCGATGACCGACACGCCCTTGCCGAGCGGCAGGCTGAGTGAGCCCTTGGCGCCCTTGATGGTCACCGCGCTGGCGGCGATGGTCGCGGTCACGCCGGAAGGCAGTTCGACCGGAGCTTTGGCGATTCTGGACATGATGCTTAACTCTTTACGCTCTTAGGCCACGATGCACAGGACTTCGCCGCCCTGCCCGCTCGCGCGCGCCTGCTTGTCGGTCATCACGCCCTTGGGCGTGGAGACGATCACCGTGCCCATGCCGCCCAGGATCTTCGGCAGCTCGTCCTTGCCGCGGTAGATGCGCAGCCCCGGACGGCTGACGCGCTCGAGGCGGTCGATGACGGGCCGCCCCTCGAAATACTTCAGGCCAATCGTCAGGCGCGGCTTGCCCGCATCGGCATCCAGACGAAAGTCTGCGATGTAGCCCTCATCCTTCAGCACCTTGACGATGGCCGTCTTCAGGCGCGAGGAGGCGAGCTGCACTTCCGGCTTACCGGCGGTCTGGCCGTTGCGGATGCGCGTCAACAGGTCAGCAATGGGATCGGTCATGCTCATGCGGCGTTCCTCACCAGCTCGCCTTCGTCAGTCCCGGAATCTCCCCGCGGCTCGCGACTTCGCGGATCTTCACCCGCGAGAGCCCGAACTTGCGGTACACGCCGCGCGAACGCCCGGTGATCGCGCAGCGGTTGCGGTGGCGCACCTTGGCGGCATCGCGCGGCTGCGCCTGCAGCTCCGCCTGCGCCGCCTGGCGCTCTTCGGGGGAGCTCTTGGGGCTGCGGATCAGCTCCTTGAGCTTCGCGCGCCGCACTGCGTACTTTTTCACGATCCCGGCGCGACGCTTCTCGCGCTCGACCATGCTCGTCTTCGCCATAGACTTTGAGTCCTGTTACTTCCGGAACGGGAAGTTGAATGCCTCGAGCAACGCTCGGCCGTGACGGTCATCCGTTGCCGTCGTAGTAATGGTGATGTCCATACCCCGGATCTGGTCCACCTGGTCGTACTGGATCTCGGGAAAAATGATCTGTTCCTTCACGCCGAGGGAGTAATTGCCCTGCCCGTCGAAGGAGCGCGGCGACACGCCGCGGAAATCGCGGATGCGCGGCATCGCGATGCTGATGAGGCGGTCGAGGAACTCGTACATGCGCTTGCCGCGCAGCGTCACCTTGGCGCCGATCGGTAGCCCGGCGCGGATCTTGAAGGACGCGATCGCCTTGCGCGACTTGGTGATCAGCGGCTTCTGCCCCGTGATCTTGGTGAGATCGGCCACGGCCGCATCCATCACCTTCTTGTCCGCGACCGCTTCCCCGACGCCCATGTTGACCGTGATCTTAGCGATGCGCGGTACCTGCATCACGTTGTCGATCTTCAGGTCCGAGCGCAGCTTCGGCACGATGGTCTCGCGGTATACCTGTTGGAGTCTTGCCATACTTCACTCACTTGACGCCCTTCAGGCGTCGAGCATTTCTCCGTTCGACTTGAAAAAGCGCACCCGCTTGCCGTCGGTGAGGGTTTTGATGCCGATGCGGTCGCCCTTCTTGACGGCCGGATTCCAGATCGCGACCTTGGAGGCCGCCAGCGGCACTTCCTTCTCGATGATGCCGCCGGGCTTGCCCGCCTGCGGGTTGCCCTTGGTGTGCTTCTTCGCCATGTTCACGCTCTCGACCAGCACGCGCCCGTCGGGCAGCACCTGGATCACAGCGCCCCGGCGGCCCTTG
>DATHLO010000050.1:0-3384 GCA_035488075.1 Steroidobacteraceae bacterium
CGCTCAGTGCCGAGACGGCTGCCGCCGCTGCGCCTGGCGGGCGCGTACCAGACGAGGCGCCGCACTTCACCCTGGGTGATGCCCTGCCCGCGCAGTCGGTCTCCGTAATCGATGGGGCGGCTTTCACGTTCCAACCGGCGAAGGCACCGCGGCCCACCGTGCTCGTGTTCCTCTCCCCCTGGTGCGAGTCTTATCTTGCGACGACGCGTCCCACGGTGGCGGCCAACTGTCGCAACGTTCGCGAGCAGCTGAACGCGCGGGCCCGCGATCCGCGCGTGCGCTGCCTGGGCATCGCCTCCGGACTCTGGGCGATGCCCGAGGATCTGCATAAGTACCGCGTGGACTACAAGGTCGCCATGCCGTTGACACTCGACGCATCGGGCACGTTGTTCCGCGAGTTCCGTGTGAACGACGTGCCGACCGTTATCGTGGCCGATGGCAGCGGCAGGATCGTGCAGCGTTTCGAGCCGAACGACACCAAGGCACTGCAGCGGGAGCTCGCGACGCTCTACGGGGCTCAGGGCCCGCCGCACTGAGGCAGGGCCGCGGCATCCTGCTCGGCGTGCCGACGTGCTACTCGCTCGCGACGGGCGCTTGCATGAAATGGAAGGGCGGACGGGCGAGCCAGATGACGGAAGTAACCGCCACGATAGCGAGCGCGGCCACCCAGAACACATCGTCCGCCGCCATCACGAAGGATTGATTGCTGACGGTGGCGTCCACGACCCCGTACGCCTGCTGCGCGCCCAAGCCGTGCCGCGTGAGCACGCCGAATGTGGCGCTGCGCGCCGGGTCGTAGGCGGTGATCGCTTCGGCAAGACGCGTGTGATGCACGGCGGCGCGGCTCTGCCAGACGCTCGTGAACACCGAAGCGCCGAACCCGGAGGCCGTGAGCCGCATGAAGCTTGAGACCCCGAGGGCACTCGCCGAGCGCCGTGGATCGAGCGTCGAGAGCATCACCGCCGTCAGCGGCGTGAACATGATCATCACCCCCACCCCGAGAAGCATCTGCGGCTCGAGCAGGTTCCAGAATCCCCATTCGGTGCTCGCGCGCGAGCGCAGCCACATGACGCAGGCGGTGATGAGAAAAGAGCCCGTGATCAGCAGCCGCGGATCGACCCGGTGGTAGTTGCGTCCCACGAAGCGTGATCCGAGGATCGGCGCGATGCCGATCGGTGCGATGACCAGCCCCGCCCAGGTGGCCGTGTAGCCGAACTGCGTCTGCAGCACCAGCGGCAGCAGCACGCTGCTGCCAAAGAAGGCGGCATAGATCAGGCTGCCGCCCCCGGCCCCCACCGTAAAGTTGCGATCCTTGAACAGCGATAGGTCCACGATCGGGTAGGGGTGATTGAGCTCCCACACGAGGAAGTAGCAGAACACCACGCCGGTGATGACGGTGAGACCAATGATGAGCGGTGAATCAAACCAGTTCTCATCCGAGCCCAGGTCGAGCATCACCTGCAGCACACCCACCCACACGGCAAGCAGTATGAGCCCGGTCCAATCGATCGGCGGCTTGTGCTTGGCGCTCTCCATGCGCTGCAGCGACTCGGTGGTCAATAAAACCGCGAGTACCCCCACCGGCCCGTTGATGAAGAAGATCCAGGGCCAGGAGGCGTTATCGGATATGTACCCGCCGAGGATCGGTCCCACGATCGGCGCCACCACCGCGATGGTCGCCCACAGCGCGAGCGCCTGGCCACGCTTCTCACGCGGGTAGATGGAGAGCATCAGCGCCTGGGACAGCGGCATCAGGGGTCCCGCCACCGCCCCCTGCACCACGCGCGCCGCGATCAGCAGCGGCATGTTGGGGGCGAGCCCGCACATGATCGAAGCGACGGTGAACAGCATCGTCGCCAGCAAGAACAGCCGCACCTGGCCGAGGCGCTCGGCGAGCCGCCCGGTGAGCGGCATGGAGATCGCCGTAGCGACCGTAAAAGAGGTGATAACCCAGGTGCCCTGCGTGGCGCTGATGCCCATGGTGCCGGCGATCGTCGGCACCGACACATTGGCGATGGTCGTGTCGAGCACCTGCATGAAGGTGGCCAGCGACACACCGAAGGTCGCGATCGCCAGCTGTGCCCCGTGCAGCGGTGCGAGCGGCTGCGCTGCGCTCATTCGGCCGGCGGCGCGCCCTCGCGCGTATTCTCGCGGATGATCTCGGCGATACGCGCCTTGATTTCGCTGTTGTTCAGCTCGTAAGCGTTGGTGGCGAGCACGGGC
The DNA here is from genome assembly GCA_035488075.1 of Steroidobacteraceae bacterium. Classification (GTDB taxonomy): domain Bacteria; phylum Pseudomonadota; class Gammaproteobacteria; order Steroidobacterales; family Steroidobacteraceae; genus 13-2-20CM-66-19. The sequence continues at coordinate 2,224 of DATHLO010000050.1, forward strand.
TCCTCGCGCACGCTCTGCGCGAGCGCGGGTCCGGAGTCATCGCGAGTCTCGACGCTGACGCGCGTCGAGAGCCCGATACGCAGCGGATGCGCCTCAAGCTCCTGCGGTCGCAGCGCGATGCGCACCGGTACACGCTGTACCACCTTGATCCAGTTGCCGGTGGCATTCTGTGCGGGTAGCAGCGCGAACGCGGCACCCGTGCCCAAGCCGACGCCCTGCACCGTGCCGTGGTACTTGACCTTGCCGCCGTAGAGGTCGGCCACCACGCTCGCCTGCTGCCCAATGCGCATGCGCCGCAACTGCACTTCCTTGAAGTTCGCTTCCACTCGCATCCGCTCCAGCGGCACGATCGCCATGAGCGGCGCCCCGGCGGCGATGTGGTCCCCGAGCTGCACGCCGCGCTTGGCGACGTAGCCGGAGACCGGCGCCTGTACGCTGGTGCGCTGCAGGTTAAGCCATGCGCGCTCCACCTGTGTGGCGGCGGCCTGCACATCCGGGTTGTCGGCGACTCCGGTACGTCCGACGAGCGCGCGGCTCGCGGCGAGATTCTTCTGTGCCGCGGTGAGTGCGTCCTGGGCCGCCTTGAGCTCATCGCGCGCGTGACCCAGCTCTTCCCCGGAGACCGCCCCGGTGGTGGCTAGGCTCTTGCGGCGATCGTAATCGGCCTGCGCGCGGCTCAAGTCCGCGCGCCGCTGGCCCACCACCGCCAGCAACTGGTCGCGGTTGGCGAATACGGTGCGCGTCTGGCGCACCGTGCGCGCGAGCTGCTGCTCGGCGTCCTGCAGGGCAATGCGCGCATCGGTCGGGTCGAGCTTGATGAGTTCCTGCCCGCCCTTGACCAGATCGGTCTCATCCGCGCCGATGCTTACGACCGTGCCGCTCACCTGCGGCATGACATTCACCAGGTCCCCGGCAACATAGGCATCGTCGGTGTTCTGGTAGTTACTCGCGTACAGCACCCACCAGGCGCCGACCGCGAGCGCCACGACAACGAGCGCGACCGTGAGAATGATGAGCCACCGCTGGCGCCGCTGGCGCAGCGTCTGGGTGGTGGCAGGAGCGGTTTCGACCGTGGCGTCCATTTACCGGTTAGTTCCTGGGAAGATTTAAGGAGCGGACCGCTTAGCCGGCGGGCGCTACGTAGCCGCCGCCGAGGGCCTG
>DATHLO010000051.1:0-4106 GCA_035488075.1 Steroidobacteraceae bacterium
ATGCGCGGAGGAACTGCCGGTGAAGGTCAGTGCGGGCGTATCCGGCAGGCCCGGGTAGACGGCGCCCCCGGGATTTTGATTGTAGATCGGGTTATTCCACGTATAGCGGACGTGTTGAGTCGCCTCGAGGGCAGTCGGATACCACAGATGCAGATACAACGGCCGACCCGCCGAAGTGACCGGGGTCGAGCCGTCCGGATTGCGCGCGGTGTCGATGATCACAACCGTCGTGTGACCGATCGCGTACGGCGCAGTTTCCGGCCATTGCGTGCCATCCGCCGCTGCCGCCTGCGCGCCCCCGCTGGCGCCAAGACATGCACCGACCAAGAGAGGGATGAGCCAGGGCGCTCCCGTGGATGCCCTGAGCGTGTGATTGTGCATGATTCTTCCCCTGACTTCGGCAGCCGCGTCATCGTGACAGTCTGCCGGTTGTTGATCGTTATGACTGTCCTCGGCGAAGTGCCGCGGCACGCGCCGTCAGCGCGTTGCACGGGATGATCCATCCGCGCCCGTGACGAAAGCAACCGTTGCTCTGCCGGGACAAAGCTCGCGCTCCCGACGGGCACCGACCCGCGCAGCTTCCCGAGCAACAGCCGCTCAGGCGCCTCGCGTGGGCACGCGCGCACGCCGCGCGAGGCGGCGCAAGACTTCTACCGACGGCTCACCGCAATCAGCGGCGCGCGAACTTCTCGAAGCCCTTCTTGCCGATGAACCAGGAGCCGATCCAGCCGACGATCCAGACGATGATCGCGGTGAGGAGCGCGGCCTTGAAACCTCTGACATGAAAGCCCGGCACCATCCAGGCGACCAGCCACACCATCAGCGCGTTGAGCACGAACAGGAACAGGCCAAGACTCAGGATCGTCACCGGCAGCGTCAGGATGAAGGCGATCGGGCGCACGATGGCGTTCACCACCCCGAGCAGCACGGCCGCCAGCAGCAGCATCGGCACGGTATCAACATGCACGCCCGGCACCCACTGGGTGGCGAGCCACAGACCCGCGGCGGTGATGACCGCGCGCAATAAAAATCCCATCATGGAGGGGCTCCCGTTTTGGATTGTTTTTCGACGAATACCTTCAGGCGCGTCATGGCCTGCTGCCAGCTGGTGCGCAGCCGCCAGTACTGAGTATCCCACTCAGGCGTCGCCGGCACACCCGAGCCGAGGAGACGCACGATCGTGCCCCCGGGGACGCGGTCGAGGATGAAGTCATCCACCATCACCGAGTCCGAGCGCGGCAGGTCCGGCACCGGCAGGTACAGGAGCCGCAGCCGCCGGCCCGGCTCGAACACATCGATGTGCGCTTCGAACTCGGTCACCCGATCGACGCTGGCGCGAAAGCTGCCGCCCGGGCGCGCCCGGATGTCCGCACCCGGGGAGCACCAGCGCGCGAGGTGTTGGTTGTCGGTGAGCGCACGCCACACCTCCCCGGGCTCTGCGAGGATATCGACGCGATGCGCGTAGCCACGCTCCTTGTCGCTCATGCGCGCATTGTGCCATTGTGAGTCGATGCCGGAGGACTCATGAGCCTAGTTCATATCGTGATCGCACTCGCCCTGCTCGAATTCTTCGTGTTCCTGATGGCCGTCGGCCGCGCCCGCGGTACCTACCAGCTGCCCGCGCCCGCCACGAGCGGCAACGAGATGTTCGAGCGCTACTTTCGCGTGCAGATGAACACCATCGAACAGCTCGTCATCTTCGTGCCCTCGATCCTGCTCTTCGCCCGCTACGTGCACCCGCTCATCGCCGCAGCGCTCGGGCTCGTGTTTGTCATCGGCCGCTGGGTGTACTTCAGAAGTTACGTGAAGGACCCGCGCAAGCGCTCCATGGGCTTTGGGCTCTCGGTGATCCCGAACCTCGCCCTGCTCGTGGGCGGGCTCATCGGCGCCATCGTCTGGCTGGTGCGCACCGCCGCCGCCTGAGGAGCGCGCGCACCGCTTCAGGCCGGCGCGCGGCGCCCCCGCCACCAGGTGAGCGCGAGCGGGATCAGCGAGACGCCGATGATGCCGAGCGTCACCAGCCCGAAATTCGCCCTCACGAAGGGGATGTTGCCAAAGAGGTAACCGCCCCACACGAACAGCACCACCCACAGAACGCCACCGAAAAAATTGTAGCCGAGGAAGCGCCCGTAGGGCATGCGCCCGATGCCGGCGACGAAGGGGGCGCAGGTGCGCAGGATCGGCAGGAAGCGCGACACGAGAATCGCAAGCCCGCCGTAGCGCAGGAAGAACGCCTCGGTACGTCGCAGATACTCCACCTTCAGGAGCCGATAACGGCCGCTGAAGGCTGCCGGCCCGATGAGCCGCCCGATGCCGTAGTTGGACATGTTGCCCAGCACCGCGGCAAGTGAGAGCACCACGGTCAAAAGCGGCGCCCGTAAGGAGCCCGAGGTGTCGACCGCCGACAGCGCCCCGCAGGCGAACAGGAGCGAGTCCCCGGGCAGGAAGGGCGTCACGACCAGGCCCGTCTCGCAGAAAATCACCGCGAACAGGATCGGATACAGCCACAGGTCAAAGCGTGCGAGCAGCTCGACCAGGTGCCGGTCCAGGTGCAGGACGAAATCGAGGAGCCAGGCGATCATAGGCGCACGAGGATACGGGACACGCGCCAGGCGCGCGCGGCACGCTTATCGTCAGGGTACGAGGAAGCGGGTGGCGGGTGCTGACAGATGCACGAACAGCCGCTCGTGCTTCAAGGTATCGAGCCCCAGGCGTACGTCGGCATCGCGCTCGATGAGCGGGGTCGCAGAACCGCTGAGGAGCTCTGCGGGAGCGGTGCCCGGACCCTCCTCGAGGATGTCCGGCAACAGCCCCTTGCCGTGGATGGAGGCACCCGAGGGGGTGAAGTAACGGGACGTGGTGAGCTTCACCGCGCCCCCCCGGCTCAGCGGCAGAATGGTCTGCACCGAGCCCTTGCCATAGGTGCGCCGGCCGACGAGAAGCGCGCGGGCGTGGTCCTTGAGCGCACCGGCCACGATCTCCGAGGCCGAGGCGGAGCCGGCATTCACGAGCACCACGAGCGGGGCCCCGTCGATCAGGTCCCCGGGCGTCGCATCCATCTGGAAGCGGGCATCGGGGGTGCGGCCATCGGCGGTGACGATGACGCCGGACTCCAGGAAGTCATCCGCGACCGCCACACCGGCCTCGAGGACTCCGCCTGGATTGTTTCGCAGGTCGAGCACAAGACCCTTGATTCCGCCCGGATTGTCTCTCTTGAGCTGCAATATCGCCTTACTCAGGTCTTCGTGCGTCGTATTGCTGAAGGTGGATATGCGCACGTAGCCGTAGCCGGGCTCGAGCGTCTGGGCGGTGACGCTGTGCACTTCGACCTCGGCGCGACGCAAGGAGAATTCGAGCAGCTCCGGGCTGCCCTCGCGGCGGATGCTCAGGCGCACCACGCTCCCGGCGTCCCCGCGCAGCTGCGCGATGGCGCCGGCCAGATCCGCGCCGATCTCCACCCCATCGATGCGCACGATCGCATCGCCGGCCTGGATCCCCGCCTCGCGGGCCGGGGAGCCCTCGATGGGCTTGAGCACCCGTACCACACCGCCCGCCGCGGCGACCTCGATGCCGACGCCGGGGTAGGAGCCCATGGTGCTCAGACGGATCTCGTTGAATTCCTCGCTGTCGAGGTACGCCGAGTGCGGGTCGAGGGCCGCCACCATGCCCCGCACGGCCTTGTCCATGAGGGCGTGATCGTCGACGTCGTCGACGTACTCGCGCTTGATGCGCTCGTACACCTCGGCAAAGAGGCTCGCTTCCTGCCAGGGAAGGGTGGCCGCGGAGGGCCGCGGAGCCTCGCGCGAGCGATCGGCGAGGGCGCCGCCGGCGAGGGCGCCGCAGAAGCCCAGGGCGATGCCGGCCACGAGGGCAAGCAGCGTGCGCGGGCGGGGGCTGAGGCTCACGATCCGGCCCTCCGCGGGCCGCTCACGCCGAGCGTGCAGTTCGCGGCGCACGTGTGCGGCCCTAGGGCACCGAGCCCGCATACCAGGCCATGTCGCTTTCGGCCGTGGTCTCATCGCTCGCCGGCTGCGCCGGATCACTCGGCAGCGGCAGCTCCGTGAGCAGGTCCTCGAGCGGGATCGGTTTGCCGATGGCAAAGCCCT
>DATHLO010000052.1:0-7307 GCA_035488075.1 Steroidobacteraceae bacterium
TCCGAAGCTGCGGCTCACGGCGGGGGCGCGACTGGCGTTTCAGCTCAAGGGCGTGGGTTTTGAACGACTCCTGCCGCCGGTGCTGGACGCCGTGGAGCAGTTGCGCGTCGCGTGCCGCACGCAAGGCTACCTGTCCGCCGCACTGCAGCGCCGTTCGGCGCGCGCCATCGGCGCGCTCGTCACCCTGCCACAGCCGCCGGTCGTGCCGGCGATCAGCCTGGATACGCGGCTGACACAGACGGACGGCGCCTTCTGTCACCTCACGGCCAGCGCCGAGAAGATCGACTTCAGCTACCCCGGCGGTCACGTCTACATCAGCCGCCTGGTGCAGCAAAGTGTGGTCTACATGGTGAATACGCCGGAGTTTCGCGTGCGCGACATCCCGGGCGAGATCGGCGATGACGTGCGCCTGTCGCTCGCCGCCAAGCTCCTCGAGGTGGGATTTCTGCGGCTGGCCTAGGCGCTCGTTCCGCCGACGGCGCGTGGCCGCGGCTCGAACAGCTTGGCGCCCGGCAGACCGCTGTGGCGCGCCGTGACTTCCTCAAATTCCGCGGCGAACTCCGCCGCCAGGCGGTCGACAATGTATACCGAGCGATGCTGGCCGCCGGTGCAGCCAACGGCCACGGTGAGATAGTCGCGGTTGCTCGCCTGGTATTCCGGAATACGGTTGCGCACAAAGTGCGCGATGTCCGCCACCAGCGCTTTGACGTGCGTGTGGGTCTCGAGAAAGCGGATGACCTCCGGATCGCGGCCGTTGAGGTTGCGCAAGCCAGGCTCCCAGTAGGGGTTCGGCAGCGCGCGCGCGTCGAACACGAAGTCGGCATCCCCGGGGATGCCGCGCTTGAAGCCGAAGGACTCGAAGGTGATGGACAGCCGCCCGACGGCGCGCTGCTCGACGCGTCGGTGAATGATGTCGCGCAGCGCGTGCACGCTCAGGCGCGACGTGTCGATCAGGAGGTCGGCGATGGAGGCAATCGGCTCGAGCAATTCGCGCTCCATCGCCATCGCTTCGCGCAGGCCGACGTCGCTGCGGGCCATGGGATGCCGGCGGCGCGTCTCGGCGAAGCGGCGCTGCAGCTCATCGTCCGCGGCGATCAGGAAGATCACCTCGCACTGCAGACCGCTGCGCTTGAGCTCATCGATCAGGCGCGGCACGCTCGCCACCTCGGCGGCGGTGTTGCGCGCGTCGAGGCCGATCGCCGTGCGCTCGTAGCGCGGCTCGGGACTGCGGACGGTGTAGGAGACGAACGGCTTCAGCAGCGCGGCCGGAATGTTGTCGATGCAGTAGAAGCCGAAGTCCTCGAGCATGTGCAGGGCAACGCTCTTGCCGGAACCGGACAGCCCGCTGAGGACGATGATGCGCACGGCCTAGATGGTATCCACGGCGGCTGTGGTTGCAAGTTTCTGAGGTTGCGGCGGGAGCGCGGGCTCTTCAGCTGCCGAGGCTGCGCGGCTGGGTGGCGCGGTACGCGGTGCGCTTTTCCTTGTGCTTCTTAATGCAGCGGTCGAGCTTATCGGCCAGAAGGTCAATGGCCGCGTACATGTCCTCTTCGGTCGCATCCGCGTGGATCGCATTACCGCTGACGTGCAGGGTCGCTTCCGCCTTCTGTCGCAGCTTCTCCACCGTCAATACACAGTGCATGTCGATGACCTGATCGAAATGTCGGCCGATACGTTCGAACTTCTTCTCCACGTAGCTTCGTAGTGAGCTGGTGACCTCGACATGGTGACCGGTGACGTTAAGCTGCATGTCCGTCTCCTGTTCGTTGTGTTCGCACTTGCACTGGAATTGTGAGTTGATGCTTACATCTGTCTGAGTCCCGCACGGCGCCGCTCGTTCGAGGCGGCGATACCCATGGCTTCGCGATACTTAGCAACCGTGCGGCGCGCCACCGGGATGCCTTCAGCGGAGAGCAGCTCCGCAATACGGCCGTCGCTCAAGGGCGCCTCCGGGTCTTCCTCTTTGACCAGTTTGCGGATCTTCGCGCGGATGGCGGTCGAGGAGGTCCCCGAGCCGTCGGCGCCCTCGACCTGGCTGGAAAAGAAGTAGCGCAGCTCGAACACGCCGCGCGGGGTGTGCATGTATTTGCCGGAGGTGACGCGTGAAATCGTCGATTCGTGCATGGCGACCGCCTCGGCGATGTCCTTGAGGATCATCGGACGCATGTGCTCCTCGCCGTGCTCGAGGAAGGCGGTCTGCCGCTCGATGATGGAGCGGGCGACCTTCATCAGGGTTTCGTGGCGGATCTCCAGACTCTTCAGCAGCCAGCGCGCCTCCTGCAGCTGCGCGCGCATGGTGGCGTGACTGGCATTGCGGCCGATGAGGCTCGCGTAACCCTGGTTCAGGCGTACGCGCGGCAGCGTCGCCGGATTCAGTTCGACCCCCCAGCCGTGCTCGGTGCGGCGCACGAACACATCCGGTACCACGTACTCGGCACTGCCGGCGCAGACGGTGGCTCCCGGGCGCGGATGACACGAGCGCACCAGGGCAAGCGCGCTGGCGATCTCCTCTTCGGTGGCCCGCAGCTCGCGGCGCAGCAGCGACAGCTCGCGCTCCGCGACCAGTTCCAGGTGGTGGCGCGCGATCTTGAGCGCGGTCGCATAGCCGGGCGTTGCCGGATCCAGTTGCCGCAGCTGCAGCTCGATGCACTCGCTCACCGAGCGCGCGCCCACTCCCGGCGGATCGAGCGCCTGTACGCCGGCGAGCACCGCGGCGACTTCCTCGACCGAGCACTCCAGCTCCGGGCGCAGGGTGTGCGCGATCTCCTCGAGCGACTCGATGAGATAGCCATCGTCGCTGATCGCATCGACGATCGCGCGCGCGATCGCCAGTTCCCGCGGCGCAAGCGTGGCGAGCTCCAGCTGCCACATGAGGTGCTCCTGCAGCGACTGGCCGCTGTCGTCGGCGTAGTCCTGCTGGCGCTCGTCCTCGTCGGAATTCCAGCTGCTCTCGGCCGGTCCCGCCCCGCGCGCATCCCAGGTGTCGTCGAGCACCTCAACGGTGCTCTGCGGTTCCTGGGCCTTGGGCTGCTCGGCGGCGGTGACGACGGCTTCGAAGGTCCCGGTCGCCTCGGACTCCTCCATCGGCTCGAGCATCACATTGGTTTCAAGAAGCTCGCGGATGTGCGCCTGCAGCTCGAGCGCGGGCAGTTGCAGAAGCCGGATCGCTTGCTGCAGCTGCGGGGTCATCGTGAGTTGTTGACCCAGCTTCAGCTGCAGAGAGGGTTTCAGCATGGTGACTTGCGAAAGGCTGGTCGCAGCCTTTCCAATTTCATTCCGTAATTACTTGAAAAACAATGTATTTATCTTCAACCGTCCGGAGCGCTCAAAGTCTGAAGGACTCACCCAAGTACACCTCACGGACTTGGGGGTTGGCAAGGACTTCTTCCGCAGTCCCCGCGGCGATCACGGAACCCTGGTTGACGATATAGGCGCGGCCGCAGACCCCGAGCGTCTCGCGGACATTATGGTCAGTGATCAGAACCCCGATGCCGCGCTGCGTGAGCTCACGGATGATGCGCTGGATATCCAGCACCGAGAGCGGATCGACGCCGGCAAAGGGCTCATCGAGCAGCATGAACCTGGGCTCGGCGGCCAGGGCGCGCGCGATCTCCACCCGGCGCCGCTCGCCGCCCGAGAGCGCCAGTCCGAGGCTGCGACGCACGTGCCCGATGCGCAGTTCCTCGAGCAGCTGCTCCAGGCGCTCCTCGCGCGCCGCGCGCTCCATGTCCGCCCGCGTCTCGAGGATCGCCATGACGTTGTCCTCGACCGAGAGCTTGCGGAACACCGAGGCTTCCTGCGGCAGGTAGCCCAGGCCCAGCTGCGCGCGCCGGTGCATCGGCAGGAGCGTCAGATCCTGCTCCCCCAGATAGATCCGGCCGGCATCACAGGGCACGAGGCCCACGATCATGTAGAAGGCGGTGGTCTTGCCGGCCCCGTTTGGCCCGAGCAGACCGACCACCTCGCCGTTGGCGACCTCGAGGGACAGGTCACGCACGACCTGGCGTGATTTGTAACTCTTCGCCAGGCCCACCGCTCTCAGGACCGTCATGACGGGGGGCTGGGCGGGGGCTTGGGGGATTCGGGCGTCGGCGTGGGCTTCTTGGCAGCATCCTTGCCCGAGTCCGGCGGCGCATTGGGCTGAATCGTGATGCGTACCCGCTCGCCCGAGTCGGGCTGAGTGGCCGCCTGCACCCGCTGCGAGCGGATGTCGTACACCAGGAGCGGGCCGGATATCTCGCTCTTCCCATCGGAGAGCCAGGCATCATCGGCGAGCCGTATCGTGCCTTCGCCCACGTCGTACACGATCTTGTCGGCATGCCCGCGCGCGATCTGCTCGGAAGCGGCACGCTTCTGCTCGAACTCCGCCGGCTTGCCGGTGACCGTGGCGCGCAGAATGTGATTGTCCTTGAACTCGACCACCGCGGCATCGGAACGCAGGTTGCCGTGTTCTTCGGCGTTGATGCGCACGTTGCCCTCGAAGGTCCACTTGCTGTTGGCAAAGTTCAGGCCCGTGGCGCGGGCGTGATCGGCCTGCACGCGCATGGTGCCCTGCGAGATGATGACGTCCTTGAACACGACGGTGTTGGTCTTGTAGTCGACCTCGGAGGAGGCCGCATCCAGCTTGATCGGCTGCTCGCTCGACACTTGCTGGGGCGCAGCGGTCCGCGCGGCCGCGGGCGCTTCGGCTGCCACACCCCGCGCCCCGCAGCAGGCGAGCGCGGCGAGCAACACCTGCATCTTAGGGGCTGTACGTGCCATGTACGGCCGATTCTAACTGCACCTGACCGTCCTTCAAGTTCGCAACCATGCCCTGCGCGTCCAGCTTGCGTCCGGTCATGAGGAGCGTAACAGGGTCGTGGGTGGTGACGATTTGCGCGTTGGTGTCAAACGCCAAGTGCTCGGTCATGATGTCGGCCGGTTCTGCCGTCCCCGGCACGATGCCAGTGACGTGCACTGAGCCCTCCAGCTGCACGATGCCGCTGTTCTGGGCGAGCTGGCCGCGCTCGGAGCGCGCGGTCCATTGATCGCCGGCCGCATCCTTAAAGCCGAGCACGACGTGTTGCATATCCACGGTGCCCTGCGCCGGCTGCTGCTGCACCTGCGCCGCATCGACGGTGTAGACGGGCTGGCCGTCGGGCCCGGTTTGTATGAGGCGGGCTTTCTTCGCCGAATAGCCCGGATCTTGCGGCGGACCCCCGACGGTCACCGGCGCTGCCCCCTGGCGCTCACCGCCCGAGAGCACCACCACCCCGATTAGCAGCGCCACGAAGGCAACAATCGCGATCACCCGATACATCATCGGCGCCGTTCGTGGCGCGCCCGCAAGGCGAGCAGGTGATCGCAGACCTCGCGCACCGCGCCCAGCCCCCCGGGCAGGCGCGTGACGATATCCGCCGCGCGGCGCACCTCACGGTGCGCGTCCGACACGGCGAAGGAGAGCCCGAGGCTGCGCATCAGCGGCAGGTCCGGCAGGTCATCCGCCACACAAGCGCAGGCGGCCGGCTCGAGGCGCAGCCGCTTTAGCAGGCGCTGCAACACCGCAAGTTTGTCGCGCACGCCCTGGTACACGTAGCGCACACCCAGTTCCCGGCAGCGCACGCGCACCATGGCGGAACGCCGCCCGGAGATCACGGCGACCTCACAACCGGCGCGCAGCAGCTGCACAATGCCGTGCCCGTCGCGCACGTGGAAGACCTTCAGGGTTTCCCCGCGCGCACCAAAATACAGCCGCCCGTCGGTGAGCACGCCATCAACGTCGAGCACCACGAGACGGATGTCGCTGGGCACGATCTGCCGCGCCTCACACGACGCCGGCGCGCAGCAGGTCGTGCACGTTGAGGGCGCCGACCAGCTGCCCGGCGCCGTCGGCCACCGGCAGCGCTGTGATGCGGTGCTGCTCCATCAGGTGCACCGCCTGCGCGGCCAGCTCCTTCGGACCGATGCTCTTGCAGTTCACCGTCATGACCTCGCTCATGCGGGTCGCGTGCACGTCGATCTGCCGGTCGAGCGTGCGGCGCAGGTCCCCGTCGGTGAACACCCCGACGATGCGCTGCGCGGCATCGACCACGACCGTCATGCCAAGACCCTTGCGCGACATCTCCAGCAGGCCCTCGCTTAAGGGGTCCTGCGGGCTGACACGTGGCACGGCGCTGCCGGTGCGCATCAGGTCCTCCACGTGCAGCAGGAGCTTGCGCCCGAGCGCACCCCCGGGGTGCGAGCGGGCAAAGTCCTGCGCGGTAAAGCCGCGCGCCTCGAGCACGGTCACGGCGAGCGCATCGCCCATGGCGAGCGTTGCGGTGGTGCTCGCCGTGGGAGCAAGATTGAGCGGACAGGCCTCCTCGGGCACGGAGACATCGAGTGCGACGGTGGCCGCGCGCCCCAAGGTCGAGTCGGCTTTGCCCGTCATGACCATCAGCGGCACGCCCAGACGCTTCAGATGCGGCAGCAGGAGCACGAGCTCCGGTGTTTCCCCGGAGTTGGACAGCGCCAGCAGCGCGTCCTGACGCGTGATCATGCCGAGATCCCCGTGGCCAGCTTCCGCCGGGTGTAAAAAGAACGCCGGGGTGCCGGTACTCGCCAGCGTCGCCGCGATCTTGCCGGCGACGTGCCCTGACTTGCCCATGCCGCTGACCACCACCCGGCCCTGACACTCCAGGCAAATGCGGCAGGCCTGCGTGAAGGCGGCCCCGAGGCGCGGCGCGAGCGCCTCGAGCGCACGCGTTTCGATGTCCAGCGCGCGGCGCGCCGAGGCGAGCAACTGTTCATCCTTGACCTGTGCGGCAGCGCCGGCGGCGGGGTGCAAATTCATGCTGCGCATTATAGGCGCGGCCGCGAGCGGCCCATGTAATATCGCGCCCATGACCCCAGAAGATATAGCGCGGCTGATCCGCACAGGCCTCCCTGCCGCGGAGGTGTCCGTGGCTTCCGAGGACAACACGCATTTCAGCGCGCGCGTGGTGGCGCGCGAGTTCGCCGGTCTGCGCAGTGTTGCCCGCCACCAGCTGGTGTACCGCACGCTCGGTGAGCTCATGGGGCGCGAGATACACGCGCTGTCGATCGAAGCGCTGACACCGCAAGAGGCAGGACGAGGCTAAGGGATGGACAAGCTGCAGATTCAGGGAGGCGTCGCGCTCGAGGGCGAAGTGCGTATCTCGGGCGCCAAGAATGCCACCCTGCCGATCCTGGCCGCGGCGCTGCTGGCGGAGGATCCGGTGGTGGTGGCCAACGTGCCGCACCTGAAGGACGTGACCACGACGGTCGAGCTCCTCGGGCGCATGGGCGCCACGGTCACGATCGACGAGCGT
>DATHLO010000053.1:0-26796 GCA_035488075.1 Steroidobacteraceae bacterium
ACGGCCCCGCGTTGCTCGCGGACACCGCCGCATCCCCTGCTCCGACGCGAGCCGCGTCAGAGGCGAAGTTGGGCGTTGCTGTCATAAAAAAACTTCCCCGAACCGAAACCCTCAATGGCCACGGTCTTGGCGGAAACTGCGAGTTCACGCGACGGGATGGGAGTGCGAGCGTTCGCGCCTCGTGCGCGATCGTGGCAGCCCCGCCGTCATAGGAACCCGTCCTTTAGACCGGTGGCTTTGCGTCCCCGTCTTTCGACGGGTTTGCCCTTGTCACTGACCCAGAGTGTCAAAGCGTCGCGGTTTGGAGTCAAGTACTGAAATGTGCGAAGCCTCTCAAGTGCTGTGATGTACGCGCAACGCGCGCGCATTGCGTCGTCTTATGTCTCAAGGTGACGACACCACGGCGCCCCAGAAGCGCCCGGCATTTACCAGATGATGTGCAAAGAAGCCCTCGCTCAGATCCGCAGAGGCCACCGCCACACCGCGATGCGGCGCGTGCACGAAGCGGCCGGCGCCAAGATAAACGCCCACGTGATCGATGCCGCCGGATCGCATGCGGAAGAAAACCAGATCGCCCGGCAACAGCTGCGTCAGCGGCACCGCTTGTGCGGCGCGCTGCTGCGCCGCCGCCGTGCGCGGAATGCTGATGCCGACCTGCGCGTGCACGAACAGCGCGAGCCCGCTGCAATCGAAGCCGCTGAGATCCGCACCGCCGAACTCGTACGAGGTGCCGATGAGTGAGGCCGCAAGGTTGGCGATCGCCGCGCCCGATGCAGCTTCAGCCTGCGGCGGCGTGGGTGCGGGGAGCTGCGCGGCGGGCGGGCGCGAGCGGATGAGGCTGCAGCCACTTAGCAGCAACGCACTGAGCACGAGCGCGGTGCGCAGGCGCGGCGGACTCGCGGCGTGCACCGTGCGCTAACGCGCGCGCGCGGGCGCCTTCGGTTGCGCCGGCGCGCGGGCGCGCGCGGCGCTCAGGCGCGCGAGCGCCTCGATGCCATCGTGGGTGTAGCGCTGCACGCCGCGCCGTCCGGAGCGCGTTGCCCCGAGCATCGCCGCCCCGAGGGTGCGCGCGGCAATGCCGCGATAGACGGCGTACTTGCCCGCGAGCAGCGGATTCACGAGCGGCATGAAGGTCATCGCGAGCAGTTCCAGCGGCCGCATCTCCGCGCGCCAGCCGAGCAGCATCGAGGGCTGCAGGATGTCGAGCGACTCGAAGCCGAGCGCCTCGAGCTCCTCCTCCATCTCCCCCTTGGTGCGCAGGTAGAAATTGCGCGACGCGGGATTGGCGCCCACGCTGGAGATGACCGCGAAGCGCCGCGCGCCCGCCGCCTTGGCCACGCGCGCGAAGGCGAGTACGGCCTCCAGGTCCACCGCGCGGAAGCGCTCGCGCGAGCCCGCGCGGCGCATCGTCGTGCCCAGGCAGCACAGCGCGGCCTCGCAGCTGATGCCCTTCAGCTGCGTCTCGATATTCTCGAATTGCACGATGCGGTTGGCGAGGCGCGAATGCTCGCGGCCGAGCGGACGGCGCGTGATCGCGAGCACACGGGCGACGTCGGGTGCCTCGAGCAGCGCATCGAGCGTGCGCGCGCCGGTCAGTCCGGTCGCCCCGGCCAGCAAGACGATCTTCGCATCGGCGTCGGCCATCGTGGTCCCGCCCGCGCACGGGCGTTTGTTTTGCTCGGTCAAGCTTAGGAGCGCGCGCCTTCCACGGCAAGGGCGGCGCGCGCGCCGTGCGCGCGCGCGCGCAGGCTCAGGAGCTCCCGCTCAGATCGGGTCGTAGCAGCTCACGCTGATGGTCTGCGTCTGACCGGGGCTCACGCTGATGTCGCGGCGTACGTCGCGGTAGCCCTCGCGTGAACCGATCACCGTATAGCGGCCGGGTTTGAGGTCCACCTCGCGACGCGTGAAGCTGCCGAAGGCGCCCACATTCATGATGGTCACCTGCGTGAAGCCATCGGACACCAGCGACAGGTGCACGGGGTGCTCGAACTCCGGCAGCAGCGCCGAGACGCGCGCCATCTGCAGCCGCAGCACCGGGCCCGGCGAGCCGATCTGCTGCGCGCCCTGCAGGAGCGTCGCCGCCTGCGCCCGCGCGTCCGCGGACGCCAGCAGGTCGGGTCGATCGATGATCGCCTGCAGGGAATCATTGAGCTCCAGTCGCCCCCGGGCCCGATCCCGGCCCTCCTGGGCGAAGGCCTGTGACGGATCGGAGCGCAAAATGGCGCTGTAGGCCGTCACCGCATCATCCCAGCGCTCGTCCGCCTCGGCGTCCTCGGCGCGCGTGCGCTGCGTGCCGAAGCCGCGCCCGCGCATGGCCGCATCGACCCGCCTGAGCCCGTCCGCAGCTTCCGCGCCGTTCGGGCGCACCGCGCGGGCGCGCTCGAATGCGACACGCGCCTCCTCGAGCCGGCCGGCGCCGAGTGCCGCAAAACCCTCGCCTGCCGCCTTGGCGTAGCGGTCATCGCCGAAGCCCTCGACGGCGGGCGCAGCTGCAGCGGCCCCCTTCGGGGCAGACGCCGCACCCTTTGTGCCGGTGCTCGCGCCCGTCCCTGCGGCCGCGGCGGTGGTGGCTGCGAGCTCACGCGCGCGGGCCTGCCCGGCGAGTGCGCGTTGGTCCTGCGGCGCGATGCGAACGGCGAGCTCGTAAGCCTGCAGCGCGAGCGTGCGCTCGTGGTCGGTGAGCGCGCGCTCCCCGGCGGCAAGTTCGGACGCCAGTGCCGCCGGCGCCGCCTGCTCGACGTTGTCGAGCAGCTGATTGGCCTCGACCATCTGCGTCTGCGCGCTCGCAACACCGCCCGCATCGTGCGCGCCCTCCGCCTGTGCTGCCCGGGACTTGGCGGCGGCGAAGTCCTCTCCTGCCCAGATGCCCGCGCCGCGCGCCTCGAGCGCCGTGATGCGCTGCTCGAGCAGAATGTGGTCTGCTTTCAGCTGCGCCAGCGCGCTCGACTGCAAGGTGGCCGCAGCGCTCGGCGGCGGCGTCTGGGTGGCGGTGCCTGTGCCGGCCGGCGCCCCGCCCGGGAGCCAGCGCGGCATCCACAGGACGGCCGCGGCGACGACCGCCGCAAGTCCTGCGATGACAAGCAGCGCACGCGGCAGCCCACTGCGCATCGGTTCAGGTCGGGAGCGCGGCAGCGGCGCCTCGCGCACCTCTTCCCAGATGCCGGCCCCATCGACATCTCCCGTGAAGGGGGTTGGCGTCAGCGGGGGCACCGCTTCGGCGGGCACCAGCGGCGGTGCAGCGTGCGGCGAGATCGGTGGCAGCGTGATGCGCTCCTGCGGCGGCACCGTCTCGTTCGCCGCGCCCGCGGGCGCTTCCTCGTCGAAGTCGAATGTCAGGGTGTCGTTGAGCGAGGCGTCGAGCTCGTCGATCACATCGCGCATGCTCGCCGGCCGGCGCTTCGGATCCTTCTCGAGCATGGCACCCACCAGGGTGGCCAGCTGCGGGGGAATCTGCTGTGCGGGCACGAGCGGCGGCACCGGCTCTTCCTGCACGCGCTTGGCATCAAACTGCGGATAGTGCGGCGGGTAGCGCGAGAGCAGCTCGTACGCAAGTGCCCCGAGTCCGTAGATGTCATCCCCGGGGGTCGGCGGCTCGCCGCGCAACTGCTCGGGGCTCGCGGTGAAGGGCGACAGGCCGCGCACCATCGAGTCCGTGCCCGGATCGAGCGAATCGCCGGAGACGCCGAAGTCGGCGAGCTTCACGCGGCCGCGCTCATCTAACAGCACATTGCCGGGCTTAAGGTCGCGGTGGATGACCCCGCGCTCGTGGGCGTGCTCGAGCGCGCGGGCGACCTCGATCAGCACCGGGACGATCGTGAGGTAGCCCGCGCCGCGCAGGCGCTTCAGGTCCCCGCCCGTTGCCAGCTCCATGGGCAGAAGAAACGTCGTGCCTTCGCGCTCGGGCGCGAAGACCTTGAGGATGCCCGGATGATCCAGGCGGCTCGCGCTCTCGTACTCGTGCACCAGCGCGACCCACGCTGCGGCACTGCGTCCGGCGGACGGATGCAGGATCTTGAGCGCGATATCCGTGCCGTTTTGCGGATCGAACGCGCGCCACACCTCGCCCTGCCCGCCGACGCCGAGTCGCTCGCGCAGGACGTAGCGGCTGTTCAGGAGCTGCCCGTTGTTTGCTGTCGCCGCCTCGTTCATGTCCCATCCGCCGCAGGCGACCGCGCCGCCCGTGCACCTATGACAATTGTCACCCCCGCACGATCAGGAAAGTGATGCGGGAGACAGCTTTCTAGTATGCCACCGTCGGGCGCAGCGGGCCGCGCGTTCGCCCGCAGGACGGCCGGGGGCGCGCGTTAGAGGCCCAGGGACAGCTGCGCGCCGGGCGGCGTCGGCGGGCGGAACAGCGTTGTGTTCAATTCGCCGCGGCGGGAAGCGTTGAGCCCGTGTCTGCGACAGGCGAGGTGGAAGCGGTTGCGCAAGAGCTCAGCGAACGGCCCCGTGCCGCGCATGCGCGTGCCGAAGCGCGGATCATTGTCGCGCCCGCCGCGCATGTCCCGGATGAGCGACATCACGTGGCCTGCGCGCTGCGGATAGTGCTCCTGCAGCCACTCACGGAAGAGGTCCTTGATTTCATACGGCAGGCGCAGCAGCACGTAGCCTGCCCAGCCGGCCCCGGCCGCGGCGCACGCTTCGAGGATCGCCTCGATCTCGTGGTCATTCAGCGCCGGGATGACCGGGGCTACGAGTGCGCCGCTCGGAACTCCGGCGGCATTGAGCTCGCGCAGCGCGCGCAGCCGTGCCTGCGGGGCTGCCGCACGCGGCTCGAGCGTGCGCTTCAGCTCCGGGTCCAGTGTGGTAACGCTCACCGCAACACTCGCCAGCCCCTGCCCTGCCAGCTCCGCGAGCAGATCCAGATCGCGCATTACGAGCGCACCCTTCGTGATCACGGTGACCGGATGGCGCGTACGCACCAGCACTTCCAGGATCGAGCGCGTCACTTTCATGCGCCGCTCGACCGGCTGATACGGGTCGGTGTTGGCGCCGAGCGTGATGGGCTTGCAGACATAGCCCGGACGCGCGAGCTGCTTCTCGAGCACGGCGGCCGCATCGGCCTTGTAAAAAAGCCGGGTCTCGAAATCGAGACCCGGGGAGAGCCCCATGTACGCATGGCTCGGGCGCGCATAGCAGTTGTGGCTCACCACGCCGTTGGCGATGAAGTCCTCGGTACCCGTGGTGATGTCGTAGAGGCGCATCGTCTTTCCCAAAGGCTCGATGCTCACGACCCGAAGTTTGGCGGTGCTCTTGACGGCCTGCCCTGCGATGTCGCGTTTGCGCGTGATCGCAGGATCCATCATGTGAAAAAAGCGCAGGTGTTCACGCAACCCACCCACGATGCGCACGTTAGCAGTAGGCTTGGTCTCTTCGCGCGGCCGCTGCTCCACGACAAACCGGAAGTCGAACGCCCGCAACGCGTCACCCATCCTGCGGATGATTTCTGGATCCGTGTTGGGAATCCGCATAATCCCGCCGCTATAGCTGCCCTCGGCGTCAAAGATCCCGGCCAGGAAGCCCGCCTGCCAGGCACGGGGCGGCGAATCCGGCCACGCGATGAGCTCGCGAATCCCATTTACTTTATCGCGGCTTTGAGCACCGATGGCCTGCATCGGACGCACCGTGCCGGCGAAAGCAAACTGCTTGGTCTCAATGTATCGGTATGACAACCAGGTTCGCGCACGATTGAGTGCTTCGAGATCACACAACGCGAGACGAAAGTGGTGTGTCGTACCCAGGCAAGGCCAACCCGGACGCAAGTAGGTCTGCGTCCTCACCATCCCGTCGCCGCGAATCAGCCCGCACAAGTACCCCGTCCGATAATCGGCATCCTGGTACACGGGAGCTGCGAATGCGCCCGTCCCCATGAGTTTGTTGTTGGTCGTGAGATGCGGTCGTCGCGCTCGGCCGCATTCGGTGCCGGTGATGAATTTCCAGCCCCGATCGGTCAGGAAACGATGGTCAGGGCCGACCGTCAGTTGCGTGTCGTCTTCGAGCGTGATGCGAAACGCGGGCTTAATGACACCCCAGCGCGCGAGGACCTGGGTTCGCACGTAGCGCCGGTAGGCGCCCCGGCGCTGTGTCCCGTAAATCCAGTCGCCCACCCTCAGCTTCGCGAGTTCTCGCGTCGAGCCGTCGCCCATGAGGATCGGCGTTTCACCCCATTGGCAGTACAGGCACGCATGTTCGCATCCCCTGTACGGATTGATGGATTGCTCGAACGGAATGTCCGGGGAATCGTTGGTGGTGATGATCTCGCGGGCGCGCTCGGGCTCGAGCGTCGTGGCAATGCTCTCGATTGCCTCCTCGAGGTACCAACCGTCATCCGCCGGGGCGAGCTGCTGCCGGTCGAAGCGTCCCGGCGGGTTCGAAAGGGCGCCCCTTCCCTTGAACGACTGCCTTCCGATGAGCGTGCGGCGCATGGCAGTACTGTATATAAATACAGTATTGGTGGCAACGGCAATTTCTGCTGCAAAAGCGTGGAAATACCCCTATTTCACGAGGCGCAGCGAGAACGGATAACGGTAATGCTCACCCTCGCTCGCCTTGATGGCGGCGATAAGCGTGAACACGAGCCACACCACAAAAAGTGCCGTGCCGAGGATGAATCCCACGAACACCAGCATCAGCGCCATGCACACCAGAGCTGCGAGCACGACCGTGATGTTGAAGTTCAGCGCCTCGCGCGCGTGCTCGGCGACGAACGCCGACGAATCCCGACGCGCGAGCCACACGACCAGCGGTCCAATGATGCACCCGAGAAGCCACACCACGACGCCGGTGAGCGCGGACAGATGCGCGAGCATCCCCCAGGTGCGCTCGTTCTCGGTCGGCGCCGCAGCGGGTGCCTCAGTGGCGCTCGGGTCGCTCGGGTCGCTCATGGCGACCCGAAGCGTATCACTTCGACTGCGCCCGATCCTCTTACGGTGACAACTTCACTTTGATGCCCGCGAAGACACCGAAGCCTGGTTGCAGAAAGCCCACCGGATTTTGGTAGTGCCGGTCCGTCAGGTTGTCGATGCGTCCAAACAGCGCCAGGTGTTTGCTCAGATCGTAGGTCGCGGCGAGATTGACCGTCGTGTAACCCGGCGCATCCAGGCGTGGAACCGAAAAGTCGCGGTTGCCGTCCACCCAGGTGCTGACCCACAGGACATCCAGGTTGAGGAGCCACGCGTGGGTCGCCTGCCAGGACGCATTAAGGGTGCCCTTGTTTTTCGGGCGCCGCAGCAGCTCCTCATGCAGCGCATCATCGCTCGCCTCGGTGTACGTGTAGTCGGCCCGCAGGGTGAGTGTCGGCAGCGGCTGGTAGGCGATGAAGCTCTCGACGCCCTCGGTGGTGGCACGGCCGATGTTGGCATAGGTCGTGCCGGTCACATCGGTCGTGATCAGGTCGCGGATGCGGATGTAGTAGAGCGTCACACCCACGCGCAGCACGTCCTGGGCGAAGCCCTGCTCGATGCCGAGGTCATAGCCGGTGCTGGTTTCGGGCTGCAGATTGGGATTGGCAAAGAAGAACGGCGGGAAGTCCTGGTAGAGCTCGCTCAAGGTCGGTGCCTTGAAGCCGGTGCCGACGGAGGCTTTGAGCTTGGTATCGGTCGCGCTGATCACCCAGGCGGGCGCGAAACGGTAGGTCACCTTGCTGCCGAAACGGCTGTTGTCGTCGTAGCGCACGTTGGCTGCGGAAAACCAGTGCTCGCCGATCTGCGACTGCAGCTCCGCGTACGCGGAGCTGATGTGCACGTCGGCACTGATCGGCTCGCTGATCTCGTCGCGCTCGTACTCGGCCCCCAGCACCACGGTCTCGTCGCTCGCAGCCTTGATGTTGCCCTGCCAGTCGGCCTTGCGCCGCTCGCCGGTGTTGAGCGCCGCCGGGGTCTGCGGCTGCACGGTATCGGTGCGCTCGTGGGTGTAGGCGAGCCCGAGCGTCTGATCAAGGAGGCCGTCGAAGCTGTTGGCATGCGCGCTGAGGCGCGTGAAGTACTCATCGGTCGCGGCAGTGGTCTGCTCGGGAGCGGGGAAGCCCGCGTAGGGGGGCAAGGGACTGTAGTCCTCGCCGGTGGTGTGCAGGTGAACGTCGGTGTAGCGCCCGATCAGTCCCAGATCGAAGTTCGGCGTGACATCGAGTCCGAGCTTGGTCGAGAAAGTCAGGTTGTCGTCGTAGTCATCGTTGCGCGCCTCGCCCGGCTGCAGCAGGTCAAGCGGCGTCACCGGTACGGCACCTGCGTGAAAGTGGATGACGTTGGCGCTGTAGTGAAACGCGTCCTGCGAGCCGCTGATACTGCCGCTCTGATTGAACGTGTCGAAAGAGCCGCCCTCGAGCGCGCCGGTGAGCTGCGTCGGTCCTGCGCCCGATTTGGTGATGACGTTGATCACCCCACCGATGGCGTCGGAGCCGTACAGGCCGCTTTGCGGGCCGCGCAGCACCTCGACGCGCTCGATGTCCGCCGTGAGCAGCTGCCCGAAGTCGAACGCCCCCGTGGAGTTACTGGGGTCACTGATGTCGACGCCGTCCACGAAGACCTTGGTGTGATTGGAGTTGGTGCCGCGCATGAACACCGAGGTCACCCCACCGGGTCCGCCGGTCTGCACCACGTTCAGGCCCGGAATGTCCTTGAGCACGTCCGCGAACGTGCGCTCCTGGCGCGCCTCGATGTCAGCGGCGGTGACGAGGGTGAGGCTACTGCCGACCTCAAGCTGCGGCGTGGGAATACGCGTTGCCGTGATCACGACGGCCTGCAGCTCGTCCGGATCGGCGGCGCGTACGGCGCCGGCGGCGACAGCGAGGGCGCAGAGTGCCGCCCAGGGAAGAACTGGCGCGCGGGTTACCCGTTGCCAGCCGTGCGCGCACGGCCGTGCGCCGCGAACCTGCGCGCGGTACGCATTGAGACCTGTTGTCATGATTTAAGCTCCGTTAAAAGCACACACCCGTGCCCGAGGGCGCGTGGCTTTGCGGAAGCTCTCAAAGGGGTGCGGCGCGCCTGCGCGTACCGCCCACCCGCACCGCCCGCCGCGACGCCCATCGGTGATACGCGAGGCCGGTCTCCGGGCTCCCGAGCTGGAGGAACTCTCCGGCGGATCGCCTTCCCGCCCCTTCAGGGGCAGTGGCTCATGTGATCCGCTTGATCTCGGTTACCGTTGCGGGGGCAGCGCCGGGCTTGGACGAATCCTCACCGGACTTCCCGTTTTTTCGTCCTGCCGCGTGGCGCCCCAGCCCGGGGCCGCCGCACGGTCGAACGAACACCTCACGAGGCGCGAAGCGTGCCTGTCGTGGCTCGTCCGCGTCAAGAGCCGCGCGGCCGCTCACGCGCGTGGCATGATCCGGCCCTGGTGCAAACCGAACAAAACCCGGTTACGTCCCGCTGGCCGCGTGCCAACAGCGCCGCCGAGTGGGCCGGATATCTGTGCGTGGCGCCCCTGGTGCTGGGGCTGGCCGCGGTGGGCCTGCTCGAGGACTATCCCGCGCGCGAGTTGGCGCAGCGCGCCACGATTGCCTGGGGTGCGGCGCTGCTCGCCTTTACCGGCGCGGTGCACTGGGGGCTCGCGCTCGCCGGGCGCCTGCCGTGGCAGATGCGGCGCATCGCCGGCGCGCTCGTGCCCATGCTCATCGGCGCCGTGGCCGGGGTGCTCGGCGGTCAGCGGGCGCTGGCGCTACTCGTCGTCGGCTTTGGCAGCTTCTGGCTGTACGAGCACCGCGTGCTCGGGACCCAGCTGCCGCCGGATTACCTGAACCTGCGCCGTCAGTTGTCGATCGCCATCTGCCTGCTGCTCGCGCTCACGATGTTCGTGTCCGACGCCGCCGGTCTCGCCTGACGGGGAAACCTCAGATGGAAGACTTCGTATCCGCACCCTGGCTGCGCCACCTCATCACCGCCGTGCTCCTCGGCGGGCTCGTGCTGCTCGGTTTCCGCGTCATCGAGCCGTTCATCGTGCCGATCGTGTGGGCGACCATCCTCGCCTACGTGAGCTGGCCGGCCTACGAGTGGATGATGCGCAAGTTCGGTGGCCGCGCGACACTCGCGGCACTCCTCATGACGATCCTGGTATCGGCCGCCGTCATCGTGCCGATCGCCTGGCTCGCCGTGGTGCTGCGTCTTGAGCTGGTACGCGGGTATCACGACACGCAGGCGCTGTTCTCCGGGGGGCTGCAACTGCCGCCGGCGCTGCTGAAGATCCCCTGGCTCGGCGATCAGCTGCGCGATCTCACCGCCAGCATTGCCCAGGACCCGCACGCCCTGGGACTGGAGCTGCGCAAGCTCACCGACCACTCGTTCGAGCAGATCACACACGTCATCGGCGACATCAGCCGCAACGCGCTCAAGCTCGGTCTGGCCGTGATCAGCCTGTTCTTCGTCTTCCGCGGCGGGCATGCCTTCGCCAGCCAGGTGGCGCGGGCGCTCGAGCAGCTGCTCGGCCCGCGCGTGGACAACTACCTCGCGGCCATCGGCCAGACCGTCAAGGCCGTGGTGTACGGGCTCGGGCTCGCCGCTCTGGTGCAGGGCGTGCTCGCCGGTGTCGGCTACTGGCTGGCTGGCGTGCATGCGGCCCTCTTTCTCGCCGCGCTCACCACGGTCGGCGGCATCATCCCGTTTGCGGTGGTGCCGCTGCTGTGGGGCGGGGTGAGCGTGTGGCTCGTTCTCACCGGGCACACCGTGCCCGGGGTGGCACTGTTTGTGTGGATGGTGATCGTGGTGGCGGGCACGGATCACTTCGTGCGCCCGCTGCTCATCAGCCGCGGTGCGCAAATCCCCTTCATCATCGTGCTGTTCGGAGTCTTAGGCGGACTGGCCGCCTTCGGACTCGTCGGGCTTTTCATGGGCCCGGTGATTCTGGCGGTGCTGCTGGCGGTGTGGCGCGAGTGGCTGGCGGGCGGGGGGCCGCCGCGCGCGTAGCGCGCGTTGCGCCTCAGGTGCCAAGAAACATGCGGTACGCCGGATTAGCGGTCTCCTCGACGTACACGTAGTGCAGCTCGTTCAGGTGCAGGAGGAAGTCGGCGCGCTCACCCGGCGGCACTTGGATGCCCGCCAGCACCCGTCCGTAGTCGGTGCCGTGGTTGCGGTAGTGGAACAGGGTGATGTTCCAGCGTGAGCCGATCGACTGCAGGAAGCGGTGCAGAGCGCCCGGGCGCTCCGGGAATTCGAAGCGGTAGAGCACCTCGTGGGCGATGCCGCGTGCGTGGCCCCCCACCATGTAGCGCACGTGCAGTTTCGCCATCTCATCGTCGCTCATGTCGGTGACCGCAAAGTCCGCCGCGCGCAGGCTGCGCAGTACGGCGTCCTTCTCCTCGCGTCCCTGGGTGAGGGCGAGGCCGACGAAGATCTGTGCGCTGTCGACGCCTGCGTAGCGGTAATTGAACTCGGTGACGCTGCGTGCGCCGATCACCTCGCAGAAGTGCAGGAAGCTGCCGGGCCGCTCGGGAATCACGACCGCGAGCAGCGCTTCGCGCTCACCGCCAAGATCTGCGCGCTCGGCGACGTGGCGCAGGCGGTCGAAATTCATGTTGGCGCCGCTGTTGATGGCGATGAGCCGCTTGCCGCGCCAGCCCTCACGCGCCACGTATTTCTTCAGGCCCGCCACCGCCAGGGCACCGGCGGGCTCGACGATCGAGCGGGTATCCTCGAACACGTCCTGGATGGCCGCGCAGATCTCATCCGCGTCGGTGAGCACGATCTCATCGACCTGGCCACGACACAGCGCAAAGGTCTCCTCGCCCACGCGTTTCACCGCGACACCGTCGGCGAAGAGGCCGACGCGCTCGAGCGTGACGCGCCGCCCGGCGCGCAGCGAGTCGTGCATGCTGGCCGCATCCTGCGGCTCGACACCGATGATCCGCACCCCCGGGTACAGGTATTTCACGTACACCGCGATGCCCGCGAGCAGGCCCCCGCCGCCGACCGGCACGAAGATCGCATCGAGGTTGCCGCCGCACTGGCGCAGGATCTCCACCGCGATGGTGCCCTGGCCGGCGATCACGTCCGGATCGTCGAAGGGATGCACGAACACCAGTGAGCGCTCGCGCGCGAGCGTCAGGGCCTGCTCGAGCGCACTGTCGTAGTCATCCCCGTGCAGCACCAGCTCCGCGCCGAGATCGAGCACCGCCTGCACCTTGATCTGTGGCGTGGTCTGCGGCATCACGATGACCGCGGGGATGCCGCGGCGGCGGGCGGCCAGCGCCACGCCCTGGGCGTGATTGCCGGCCGAGGCGCACACCACGCCGCGCCGGGCGCTCGCCTCCGAGAGGTGCGCGATGCGGTTATAGGCGCCGCGCAGCTTGAAGGAGAACACCGGCTGCAGGTCCTCGCGCTTGAGCAGCACCTCGTTGCCGAGGCGCCGCGACAGGCGCGGCGCCGCCTCGAGCGGCGACTCGATCGCCACGTCGTAGACGCGCGCCTTGAGAATTCTCTCGATGTAGGGACTGGCCACCGTGATCTTGCGCCCGCGGCTCGTGTGACAGAGGCGAGCTTAGCGGTGGTAGCGCAGTCTGTCAGCGCTTGTCGTTGCTCTTGCGCACCACGAAGCGGTACTGCTGGCGCCCGATCGACACGCTGTCGCCGTCCTTGAGTATCTGGCGGGTGACGCGCCGGCCGTTGACCTGCACGCCGTTGGTGCTGTTCAGATCCTCGATGACCGTCTGTGCCGGCCCGGCGAGGATCACCGCGTGGTGGCGGCTGATGAACTTCGCATCGATCTGCAGATCGTTGTCGGGGGTGCGCCCGACGCTCGTCTTGCGCCCGAGCACGTGCACAATCTCGCGCCCGTCCTGCTGGTAGATGAGCAGCCGCGTCGCCCCTTCCGGCAGCGGCGCCGCGGGCGACTCGGCCGCATCCGACTCGCGCAGCATCGGATGAACGCTGGTCTCGGCGAGGCTCGGGCGTGCCTCCTCCCCCGCAGCACGCCACTGCTCATTGGCCTGCTCGAGTTCCTCGACCCGCACGGCGTGCTTGCGCGCGTCGGACTCCAGCCGGTGCACGGCCTCCTCTGCCGCGGCGAGATCCGCCTCCAGATCCCCCACCCGCACGGCGTGCCCGAGACTGGTCGTTTTGAGGGCCGCCAGCTCCTCGTAGTGCTCGGCGGCGAGCCGCTCGGCCTCCCGGGCGCGCGCCTCGGCGGCGGCGAGCGTCGACTGATACGTGCTGCGCTCCTGGTGCACGCTCTTGAGCGCACTGCCCCAGTCCTCCATCTCGCGCCGCAGCGTGCCCAGCTCCTCCTCGAGCACCTGGGTGCGCTTGCGCTCCTCGGCGAGCGCGCTTTCGAGTTCCACGCCGCGCGCGCGGCGCTGATTGAGTGCCACCTCGTGCTCGGCCGCCTGCGCGGCGGCCGCGCTCGCGCTGGCGCGCGCGGCCTCGACCGCCGTGGTGAGATTCACCCGCTCGGTGAGCAGGCGGCTCAGCTCGCTCTTGCGCTGCGACTCGGTGGTGTTGTGCTGTTCGGTGACCGCGGTCAGCGCGCGGATACGCTCGCCGCTGGCCTCCAGCTGCGCCTGCAGGAGGGCGATGTTGCCGTGCAGCCCCTGCGCCTCGCGCCGCCCATCGCGCAGCTGGGCATCACGCTCGGCGAGGGCTGCCCCGAAGGAGGTCACCTGCTGCTCGAGCTGCTCGATGCGCGCGGCGCGCTCGGCGAGCTCCGCGTCCTGCTCGCGCAGGCGCGCCTGCGCGACCACGAGCTGGTGCGCGAGCCGGGTGAGGTCGCTCTCGCGCCCGTGCGCTTCCTCGTGCAGGTCCGTCACGAGATTCTCGAACAGCGCGCGGCGGCTCTCCACGCTCTGCAGGGACTCAAAGTAACTCATGGCGCGGGCCCGCTCGGCGTGCAGGTCCGCCATGACACTCACCGTGTGCGCAGCGTGCGCGCGCTCGCGCTCGGTGCGCTCCTGCTCCTCGAGCAGCTCGCGGGCGCGCTCGGCCTGCGCCGCCTGCGCCTGCTCCTGCAGGCGCTGATCGAGCTGCGCCGACTGCGCGGTGGCGC
Organism: Steroidobacteraceae bacterium; assembly: GCA_035488075.1. Classification (GTDB taxonomy): domain Bacteria; phylum Pseudomonadota; class Gammaproteobacteria; order Steroidobacterales; family Steroidobacteraceae; genus 13-2-20CM-66-19. The sequence continues at coordinate 13,963 of DATHLO010000053.1, forward strand.
CGCGCAGCTGCTCACGCGCCGTGGCGAGCTCCGCCTCCAGCTGCCGGATGCGTTGTTCGGCGCCGGTGCGTGCCTGGGTGAGTTCGCTGAACTGCGCGGCGTGCTGTGTCGCAGCTCCGCGCAGGCGCGCGAGTTCCGCATCCAGCTGCGCGGCGCGCTGCTCGGCGGCGGCGCGCAACTCCACGAGCGTGCTGGCGGTGGCGTCCCCGCCGGCGCGCAGATGCGCAAGTTCGGCGGCCACCCCCGCCGCGCGCTGTTCGGCACCGAGGCGTGCCTGCGTGAGTTCCGCGACCTGGGCGGCGTGTTGGCTGGCGTGCTGGGCGGCGGCCGCTTCCAGCCGTGCCACCGCCGCGGCCGACTCGAGCGCGCGCTCCTCCGCCGCGGCGTGCGCGGCGCGGGCTTCCTCGCGCTCGCGCTCGAGCTCACTGAGCCGATCGGCCTTGCTGTTCAGCAGCTGTTGCGCGGAGCGCAGCTGCCCGGACATCGCCTCGAGCGTCTTCTCCAGGTGCTGCTCGTGATCGGGGCGCAGCTGCGGCAGTGCCGCCCAGGTATCCGTACTCGTATGCTCGTCCGCGAGCGCAGCCGGCACCGGATCGAGCACCGGCAGCTCGGCCGTGCTGTCCAGATCGGCCTCACCGGAGGCCGGCGGCGGCGACATCGAACGAGAACTCATCGACTTATCCCGGATTCCCCGTAGCTTTGTGGCGAAAAAGTGTAGCGCCGCTGCCCCGGAGGCCCCTGTGCGCCGCTATAAATGTGTGAGAAGAATCCCGAAAATCTCTCTCAACCGCGAAGGAAGTCGCGAACTGCCTCGGACAGCCGAGCGGGCGAGTGCGCCAGCAGTGCCTCACCGCTGAGCTCCAGATCCATCATCCGGGCGGCCGGCAGCACGTCACGCACGCGCGCGGTGGCTTCCCAGAGGTCATCCTTGGGGCGCAGCACCAGCAGTTTCTGGGGAAGACGGGCCAGCCGCGCGCGCACTCCACCCTCACCCAGCGCCTCGAGCACCCAGCGCTCGAGCTCGGGCCGCTCGGGCGCGGCGCTGCCCGTGGGGCGCTCTCCTGGCGCGGGCAACGGCACCGACACCATGACGATGCGGCTGACCTGCCCGGCGCGCGCGATGGCGAGTTCTGCGCCGAGCAGCGCCCCGGCGCGCACCCCCAGCACGTCGAGCTTGCGCAGGCGCATGTTGTCCAGGAAGTCCCCGAGCGCGCCCACGTAGTCGGCGAGGGAGGGGCGCGCCAGAGGTCCGTCGGATTCGCCGAACCCGGGCAGGTCGGGGGCGTAGACCGAGCGCTCGCGACCGGCCAGGGCCAGAAACGGGGTGAAGGTGCGCCCGGATCCGGGGCAATCGTGCAGGCACAGAAGGGGCGTCCCTTCCTCGAATCCGCCCCCGGGCGGCATGGCGTTGTGCAGGTGCAGCTGGCCATAACGGCTCTCGAAATAGCCGCGCCGCACGCGGGCCGAGGCGGCGGCGGCCGGCTTGGGAGTCGCTTTGGGCATGGGCAACATAGTGCCACGATCGCGGCTTTTGTTGCGTCGCGGGCGCGCCTGCGTAGAGTGGTTGCGTTCCGCTTCGCCCGGGGGGTTCACAAAACATGCACCGTGTACTGGGCTTGGCAGTGCTCGTGTCTTTGCTGAGTGGCTGCGGCGTCGCCGGCACCGGCGCGGCCGGCGCGAGCGCGGCTGCCGCCTCCGCCGATGAGGCCGCGCAGGCAAAGAAGATCGAGGAGCGCGTGCCCCAACAGGTGCAGGCGGCCGAGGACGCCGCCGCTCAGCAGCGCAGCGACGCGGAGAAACAGGGACAGTAAGGCGCGCGGCGCCGTTGCACCGCGACGGCCGCCGCCGCACAGGACTCCGGTGCGGCGGCGGCTACGGTTACTAGCGTCTGCGGCCGCGCTTGGCGCGGGCGCGCTTCTTCGGACTCGCGCGCCGTGCACTCTTGCGCGCGGCCTTCCTGGGCGCGGCCTTGCGCTTGGCAGCCTTGGCTTTCTTGCGCGCGACCTTTTTCTTCGCCGTCTTCTTCTTGGGTGCCGCCTTCTTCTTGGGTGCCGCCTTCTTCTTCGCAGCCTTCGCGGGCTGCGTCGCTTTCGTCGCTGGCTTCGCGGCGGGCGGTTTCGCGGGGGTCACTGCCAGCGTCGCTTTCGATGTGGCCGCAGGCTTGGGCGCGCTCATCGTGCGCGGGGCTTCCTGAACGGCGAACGCGCCGCCCTGCGGATCCAGGAACAGCGCGATCCAGCTGCCACCGGGCACCTCGATCGGTCCATGCAGCAGACGCCCGCCGGCCGCCTTGGCGGAGGCCACGGCCCGGTTGGCATCCGCGACGTGCACGTAACTCAGCCACGACGGCGGCGTCGAGGGTCCTTGTGTGTTGCAGATACCACCGACGCCTGCGCCGCCGTGCTCGAACAGCTGGTAGACGCCCATGGCGCCCATGTCGTGGCCGACGCCTTTGCTCCAGCCGAACAGCTGGCCGTAGAAGCGCAGGGCCGCGGCGACGTCCGTGGTCTGAAGTTCATGCCAGGAGAAGGCCCCCTGCTCCGGGGACGGACCCGGCGGCGGACCGCTCGGGGTGAAGACCGCGAAGGTCGCGCCTTGCGGATCGGCGAGCACCGCGAAGCGTCCGACGTTCGGGATGTCGGTGGCCGCCTTGCAGATACGCGCGCCCAGGCCCTGGGCCTGCGCGCAGGTGGCATCCACGTTGGGCGTGCCGACATACACGAGCCAGTGCGCCGGCGTCCCGCTGGCATCGGCCGGCAGCGCCATGAGGCCCCCGACCTGCGTCCCGCCGGCCATGAATATCGTGTAGCCGGGCATATTGGAGGGCTGCGTCCGCCACGGCACGACCTTCGGATAGAAGGCGGCGGCGGCGGCCGTGTCAGTCGTCAACAGCTCGTGCCAGATGAATCGTCCACGGACCTCGGCGTTGCTCATGGTGAGACTTCCTCTTGTTGGCGCGCGACCGCTTCGACGATCGGCGCGACATTCTGCCCTGCCCCGCGCGTCACTTCCATGATTCGTGCGCCGGTTCGTGCACGGCGCGCGTGCGCTCGCGCCAGATGAGGTACAAACCGCTCGCGATCACCACCGCGCCCCCGACAAGTACCCGCGTGGAGGGCAGCGTGTGCCAGACGACCCGATCGATGAGGATGCCCCACAGCAGGGCGGTGTATTCCAGGGGCGCCACCACCGCCGCCGGCGCGGCGCGGAACGCCTCGGTGAGCAGGTAGGAGCCCACGGCGGCCAGGGCGCCGAGCGCGATGAGCCAGCGGTAATGCTGCGGTTGCAGCCGCACCCAGTGCGGCAGGGCGAGCGCGGCGCAAAACACGGTCATCAAACCGATGGTCCACACCACGACGCTCGCGGTGGTGTCGGTACGCGTGAGCACCCGCACCAGGATGCCACTTACCGCATAGGCAACGGCCGAGATCAGGGCCGCGAGGGCGCCCAGGGACACCAGTCCCGACACACTCGGACGCAACATGATGAGGACGCCGGCGAGCCCGACGCTGATCGCGACCCAGCCGCGCGCATCGGTGCGCTCCTTGAGCAGTGGCACGGCGAGCGCGGTCATGATCAGGGGCGCGGACAGGAACACCGCGTAGACGTTCGCAAGACTCAGCGTGCGCACCGCGTAGATGAAGCCGCCGAGGACCACGACCGCGAGTGCGCCACGCGCCAGGTGCATGCGGAAGCGCTCAGGTTTGAGCGTGCGCCAGCGCCCGCTGAGCAGCACCGGCAAGAGCATGAACGGCATGGAGGCCGCGCCGCGCAGCACCGCCACCTCAAGCGGCGGGTAGCTCGCGGACAGAAACTTCAACAGCGCGTCCATCCCGGAGAACACCGCCACCGCCGCGATCATCGAGACGATCGCGCGAAGCCTGCCGTGGAGCATGGCGTCAGCCGGCCGCGTCCGCCTCCGGGGGCGTGCCGACCACCGCGTGCGCGGGCTTGCCGGGCGAGCTCAGCGGACGATAGCGGGTGCCGAGCAGGCGCGCCGGCAGCGGGAAGGCGCTGGCGAGGGAGACCACGAGCGAGGAGGCATACGGCACCGACTGCACCAGCAGCACGATGATCCATGCGAGACGGTCGGGACCGGCGTTCTGCTGCGTGCCGGTGCGGCAGACCCCCCAGGCCGAGACCAGTAGCCCGATCATCATGAGGCTCTCCTCGCGCGCGGCGGCGAGCGCATGCCACAGGCCGGAGGTCTCGCCTTGCTTGGGCGTGCGGAAGAACGGCTCGCCCTTGGTGAGCAGGCCCTTGATGGAGGCCATGCCGATGGTGTGCGTGAGCGCAAGGCCTGCGATGGCCGCGGCGAGGGTCTGGCGCACGTTGGCGCCCACGCGCACGCGGTACAGGTGCACGAGTTTCGCGAGCTTGAAGGTGAAGAGCGACAGCGGCAGCACCGAGTACATGACGAGCGGCGGATCGACACTGCCGGGGGCCCAGATCATCGCCGCCGACCAGCCGAGCGCTGCGAGGTTGAAGAGCATGTTGCAGCCATCGGCGATCCAGGGCAGCCAGCCGGCGATGAAGTGATAGCGCTGACCGGGCGAGAGCGGACCGCCCTCCAGAAACAGCGTACGCGCGTGCGCCTTGAGGATCTGCATCGCCCCGTAGGCCCAGCGGAAGCGCTGCTTCTTGAAATCGATGAAGGTGTCGGGCATGAGCCCGCGGCCGTAGGTCTCGGGCACGTAGCTCGCATCGTAGCCGTGCTCGAAGATGCGCAGGCCGAGTTCCGCATCCTCGGTGATGCACCACTCCGCCCAGCCGCACTCATCAAGCTGTGCGCGGCGCACCATGGTCATGGTGCCGTGCTGGATGATGGCGTTGCGCTCGTTGCGCGTGATCATGCCGATGTGGAAGAAGCCGCGGTATTCGGCGTAGCACATGGCCTTGAAGGCGCTCTGGTGCGCGTCGCGATAATCCTGCGGCGCCTGCACGATGGCGATGCGCTGATCGTGAAACGCGGGCGTCAGGTCGCGCAGCCATGCCGGCTCGACCACGTAGTCGCTGTCGATCGCGGCGACGATCTTGACATCCGGCGCGGTGCGTGCGAGCGCGTAGTTGAGCGCGCCGGCCTTGAAGCCGGCGAGCGGGGCGACGTGGAAGAAACGAAAGCGCGGCCCGAGCTGCCGGCAATGTGCCTCCACCGGGCGCCAGACGTTCTCGTCCTTGGTGTTGTTATCGATCACCAGCACTTCGAAGTCCGGGTACTCCAGGCGCGCGAGTGCATCGAGCGTTTCGATCAGCATGGCCGGCGGCTCGTTGTAGGCCGGCACGTGCACGGAAACCTTCGGCGGCGTGACGCTCGGGGTATAAACGGGCGCGCCGAGGCGGCGGCGGTAGGACACCCAGTGTGCCTCGGCCCACTCGTGCGCCTCGGCGAGCAGCACCAGCAGCACACCGAGCATGCCCAGCAGCAACAGCACGCCTGCGATCACGCTCGAGACGGTCATGTACTGCTGCGTGAAGTCGTAGATGACCCACACGGCGAGCGTTGCGGCTGCGTACACCACCAGCGCGAGGAAACTGCGGCCGCGATTGCGCAGCGCCTCGCTGTTGAGGTAAAGCAGCCCGAGCAGCAGCAGCGACACCGCCACCGACACCGCCGCGAGGATGTGCCACTCGGGCACGCGCACGATCGGCGCGGTGAATTCGAACTTCGGTTTGCGGTTCACGTCATACACGCCCCAGTACGAGCCGACCGCGCCTTCCATGAACGCCTTCCACGGCTGATCGAACGCTTCCATGACGTAGTAGGTGATCTGCTCCTTCTGCGCGCGCGCGAGGAAGCGGCGCAGGAACAACGCCTCGTTCGCCTCGGAGGCGACCGCCGACTCGTGCGTGCGCCCGCGGCTTGGCCAGCCGATTTCCGCCACCACGATCGGTTTGTGCGGGAAGGTCTTCTGCAGGCGCTTGAACTGCGCGAGCGAGTACTCGATCGCCTGATCGACCGGCACCCCCTCCCAGTAGGGCAACAGATGCACGCCGATGAAGTCCACGTGCTGCGCCAGCTCCGGGTGCGTGAGCCAGGTGTTCCAGGTCTCCGCCGTGCCCACCGGCTGCTCGATCGCCGCACGCGCGCGGTCGAGGAATTTTTCGAGCTCATCGAGCGGCAGATCCCCGCGCAGCAGCACCTCGTTGCCGATGAACACGCGCACGACGTTCATGTGGTTGGCGGCGAGCCGCACGGCCGTCTGCAGCTGCTGCTCGTTCTTGTCGCGGTGATCATCGAGCCAGACGCCGATGGCGACGTTCATGTCACGCGCCTCGGCGAGCTCGGGAATATCCGCCAGCGTCCCCTGCACGCTGTAGGTGCGCACCGCGTGCACCTTGCCCTGCAGCAGTTGTAGGTCCGAGTCGATCTCCTCATCGGTCGGCAGAATGTTGTGGGTCGGATCCTCGTTGGCGCGAAAGGGCGAGAAAGCGAAGCCGGAGATGACTTTCGGCCACGGCGGCTCCTTCGTCGGCCGATTGAGTAAGGCCCACGCGGCGAAGGTGAGCAGCGCGAACACCGCCGCGATCAGCAGGCTCGGAATCGTTTTCACGTAATCGCGTGTACCGCCGCGCTACCAGCTGCCGCTGTTGGGCATCGACTTCCACGGCTCGGCGGGCGCGAGGGACTCGCCCTTCTGCAGCAGTTCGATGGAGATGTTGTCCGGGGAGCGCACGAACGCCATGTGGCCGTCGCGCGGTGGCCGCAGAATCGTCACGCCGTGCTCGGCGAGGCGCCGACAGGTGGCGTAGATGTCATCGACCGCGTACGCCAGGTGGCCGAAGTTGCGCCCGCCGCCGTAGTTTTCCGGATCCCAGTTGTGGGTGAGCTCCACCTGCGCGCTCTCATCGCCGGGCGCGGCGAGGAATACCAGCGTGAAGCGCCCGCGCGGGTTCTCCTGGCGCGCGAGTTCCCTAAGTCCGAGCGCGTCGCAGTAGAAGCGCAGGGAGGCGTCGATGTCGGTGACGCGGACCATGGTGTGCAGATACTTCATGGGAGGCCTCGGGGGGATGAGCTTAGTTGTTGTCGCGCGGTGCGATGCCAAGCGCGTGCTCGATGCGCGCCGGTTCGTAGAGCTTGCCGCCCTTCATCACCAGTTCCACGTTACGGATATCGGCGATGTGCGTGCTCGGATCGCCGTTCACCAGGATCAGGTCGGCGAGCTTGCCGGGCGCGAGCACGCCGCGTTCGCCGCTCTGGCCGATCACCTGCGCGGAGGTGAGCGTCGCCATGCGCAGCACCTCGGCGGGCGCGATGCCGGCGCGCACATACAGCTCAAGCTCGTGATGCAGTTCATAGCCGGCCACCGAATCGGTGCCCGGGATGAGGGTCACGCCGGCCTCGTGCAGCGCCTTGATGAGCGCGAGCAGCGCCGGCAGCGCCGCGCGATACGCCGCTTCCTCGCCCGGCGGCACCGCCAGTGCTCCGGAGAGCATGCCGCGGCGCACCTGGGCCGGCATGCGCGGGGCGATCCTCTCAAGCCCCGGGGTGACCGCCGCCGGGTCGCCGCAGAAGAGTGCCTCGAAGACATTCACGGTCGGGTCGAGCACTGTGTGCTGGCGGCGCAGGTAGGCGATGAAGGCCTGCACCTGCGGCTGCTCGGGCCCGAACTCGCGCGCGTGCGCGGCGACCGCGGTGAAGCGGTTCATGTTGCGGGTTTCCTTGACGGTGTCGAAGAGGAAGTCGAGCACGACGAAGTTGATGTGCTGGATCTCATCGGCGCCAGCGGCGACGAACTGCTCGGCGCTCATGAGCGCGGGCACGTGGCCACTCACGCGCAGGCCGCGCGCGTGCGCTTCATCGGCGATGACCGCAACCAGCGCCGGGGGCACCGAGGAGTAGATCTTGATCTGTCCGTAGCCGTGCTCGGCGTACCAGTCGACGTCCTTCAGCGCCTCCGCAGCGGAGGCGACGCGCATCTTGGTGGGCCCGGCGTACGGTCCGGTGCCATCGATGATGCCCGCCTTCCACACGCGCGGCCCAAGCTCGGTCCCGGCGTCAAAGCGCGCCACGCGCTCGAGGAACTCGTCGGTGTCGTTCGCCATGTCGCGCGCGCTGGTCACGCCGTTGGCGATATCGAGCACCCCGATGTTGTCGCCGAAGTGCTGATGGTTGTCCCACAACCCCGGCATCAGGAAGCGCCCGTGCGCCTCGATCACTTCGGCGCCCTCGGGCACGGGGATCTCCGCATCCGCGCCGACGCGCACGATGTGCGCCCCGCGCACCAGCACGCTCGTGCCGGAGGTTACGCTCAGATCGCGCGGATCAAAGAGGCGTGCGTTGCGGATCAGCACCGCGGCGGCGGGCACGTGCGTCTGCTCCTGCGCGAGGCGCGCGAACCAGGCGCTGCTCGCCTGCGACTGCGCGGCGAGCAGTTGCGGCAGCAGCGCGTGCGTGCCGGGCGCGAGGACCGAGAACCAGTCCGACACGATCGCCGCCGTCGCCCCGTCGCGCCGCAGCCAGATCGGCGTCGGCGAGAACTCAAGGCCGCTGATCCGGTACTGGATGAGCTCGGAGGCCGCCCCGTCTGTTGCCAGCGGGCCGGCCTCCGCGATCGTCGCCTCGCCCGAGGGCAGCAGCGCCAGATGATGCTGCGGCGCCTTGAGCAGTGCGCGCGCGAGCACGCCGAGGAACTCAGGCGGCGCATTGGCCGGTACGTAGAAGGCGCCCGCCGCAGCCTTCTCACCGTGCTCCACGCGGTTGTGCCAGGAAGCGCGGCCGCCGCTCACGCGGAAGGTCTCGCTCACCGGCGCCTTCATGTAGTCGCTGCCCTGGCCGCTGTACTCGCTCGGCAGCCCCGACGCATCGAGCACCCAGTGCGCGACGATGTGATCGCCGCGCCCGCGATCGTTGTAGGAGAACTCCGCGCCCGCCGTCCTACCCTGCGGCGCGGTGAGGGTCTGCGAGCCTGCGGGGTTGCCGAGTATCAGGATCTCATCGGTGCGCGTTGCGGCGAGGGCTGCGCCGGCGGCGAGCAGGCCGAGCAGGAGCGCGTGGCGGCCGAGCGCAGGGGGCATCAGAACATCTCCGCGGGTCCGGGCGGCTTGATGTCGACCTTGGTGCGCGAGGGAATGAATTCTCCGGTGATCATCTCATCGTAGCTCTGCCCCGGACCCACCATCGGGTAGACACCCGCGTCCGGGTCGATCATCACTTCGAGGAAGGCCGGGCCCTGGAAGCCCAGGAACTCCGCGATCACCCGCGGCACGTCTTCTTTGCGCTCAAGCCGCGTCGCGTAGCGGAAACCATCCGCCTGCGCCGCCTTGATGAAGTCCTTCTTGTGCAGCGAGCGATCGCTCGCCGAGAGGCGCCCCTTGAAGAACAGCTTCTGCCACTGCTTCACCATGCCGTCGCCGAAGTTGTTGAGCACCACCACCTTCACCGGCAGGTCGTAGGTGGTCACGGTCTCCAGCTCCCCGATGTTCATGCGGATGCTCGAGTCGCCGTCGATGTCGATCACAAGGCGCGCCGGACAGGCGATCTGCGCGCCGATCGCCGCCGGCAGACCAAAGCCCATGGTGCCCATGCTGCCGGAGGTGAGCCACAGGCGCGGCGCGACGAAGTCGCAGTACTGCGCCGCCCACATCTGATGCTGGCCGACGCCGGTGCAGATGATCGCCTCGCCGCGGGTGTGACGGTTGATCTCCTCGATCACGTAGTACGGCTGGATCAGCGGGCTCGCGCGATCGTAGTTCATGGCGTACACGCGCTTGAGTTCGGCGAGCTCGGCCGCCCAGGCGCCAAAGTCGCGGCTGAACTTGACCTCGCGCCCGTGCGCGCTCAATGCCTCAAGAGCGGGGGCGACGAGGCCCACGTGGCTCCACTGCACGCGCTTCACCTTGTTGACCTCGGCGCGGTCGACGTCCAGGTGCGCGATGCGCACGGCGTTGCGGGCGAACTTCTCCGGCACGCCCGCGACGCGGTCATCGAAGCGCGCGCCCACCGCGATGAGAAAGTCGCAGTCATCGACCGCGTAGTTGGCAAAGGCCGCGCCGTGCATGCCGAGCATGCGCAGCGCCAGGGGGCGGCTCGTGTCGTAGGCGCCGATGCCCATGAGCGTGGTCACCACCGGCAGGCCGAAGGTGGTCGCGAAATCCGCGAGCGCCCCGGCCGCGTTGCCGTTGATCACCCCACCGCCCGCATAGATCAGTGGCCGGCGCGACTCATCGAGCATGGCGAAGAAGCGCGCGGCCGCGGGGGCCTCGAGGGCCGCCTCGGCGAGCTCGCGCATGCGGCGCCGGTAGCCGGGGATCGGCAAGAGGCCCTCGCCGCGAAAGCTCCCCTCCCAGGTCTGCACGTCCTTGGGGATGTCGATGACCACCGGTCCCGGGCGTCCGGTGCGGGCGATCTCGAAGGCCGTGCGCACCGTGGATTCGAGTTTTTCCGGATCGGTGACGAGGAAGATGTGCTTGGCGACCGAGCCCATGATCGAAGGCACGGGCGCTTCCTGGAAGGCATCCGTGCCGATGGAGGCGCGGGGCACTTGGCCGCAAATCACGACAATAGGGGTCGAATCTGCCATGCAGTCGCGCACGGGTGTAACAGTGTTCGTCGCGCCGGGTCCGGAGGTGACCAGGCACACCCCCACCTGGCCGCTCGCGCGGGCGTAGCCGGCCGCCATGAACCCGGCGCCCTGCTCGTTGGCCGGCACGATGAGGGGGATGCGGGGCTGACCGAGCTCAGCGGCGGCCTCGTTATAGAGGAATACCGCGTCGTAGGTCGGCAGGATTGCCCCGCCGCTGTAGCCGAAGATGGCCCGCACGCCCTCATCGGCCAGCACCTGCATGATCATGCGGGCGCCGCTCATGCGCTCGCCGGCGAGCGGGTGGCCCACCGGCCGGGGCTGGATCACTGTGTCGGTCATGGGCGCGCTTCTTGGCCTCAAACGCTAAGCCGTTCGAAAAAACTCGAAGGGATGGGCGAGCCTAGCAGCTTGGCCTGTAGGTGCAAACTTGGCCCGATCCTTTATTCTGCAGCAGTTTCCTGAAGCCTTTCCCTGAAAAGCGCATGCGCCACATCATCGCCATCCTGCTGCAGAACGAGGCCGGGGCCCTCACCCGTGTCGCCGGGCTTTTCTCCACGCGCGGCTACAACATCGAGTCGCTCTCGGTCGCGACCACCGATGACCCGACCGTGTCGCGCCTGACGCTCGTCACGAGCGGCTCGGATCCGGTCATCCAGCAGATCGTCAACCAGCTGAACAAGCTCGTGGACGTGGTGAACGTGCTCGACATGACGCGCGGGGAGCACCTCGAGCGCGAGCTCGTGCTGCTGAAGCTGCGCGTGGCGGCCGGCGAGACCGATGCGGTGCGCGGCCAGGTGGTGCGCAGCGGCGGCCGGGTGCTCGATCCGGCCAGCGAAGGGTTCATCGTGGAGCTGACCGCGAGTGAGGCGGAGGTGAACGGCTTCGTCGCCGAGCTCGCGCGGCGCGCCGAGCTGCTCGAGGTGGTACGCAGCGGCGCGCTCGGGATCAGCCGCAGCGCGCGCCCGCTGCGGGTGCGGGCCGCGCCGGCGACCCTCTAGGGCAAGAGCACCGTTGAGCCGGTGGTGCGGCGGCCTTCGAGGTCGCGCTGCGCCTCGGCGGCCTGCGCCAGGGGATACTTCTGCCCGATCAGCACGCGCACCTTCTTCGCCTTCACCGCCGCAAACAGCTCGCGCGCCGCCGCTGTGAGCTCCGCGCGCGTCGCGATGTAGTTGAAGAGCGAGGGCCGGGTGAGAAAGAGCGAACCGCGCTTGGCGAGCTCGAGCGGACTGATCGCCGGCGGCGGACCGGAGGCGTTGCCGTAGCTCACCATGATCCCCAAGCGGCGCACGCAGTCGAGCGAGTCCATGAACGTGTCCTTGCCGACGGCGTCGTACACTGCCGCGACGCCCGTGCCGCCGGTGAGGGCCTTGACGCTCGCGACCAGCTCGTCGCGCCCGGAGATGAGCACGTGCCGGCAGCCGTGCTTCCTGGCGATCTCCGCCTTGGCATCACTGCCCACCACGCCGATCACCTTCGCGCCGAGCGCTTTCGCCCACTGGCACAGGATAAGACCGACGCCGCCGGCGGCGGCGTGCACGAGGATCGTGTCGCCGCGCTGCACCTTGTAGGTGCGGCGGATGAGGAAGTGCGCCGTCAGGCCCTTGAGCATGAGTGCCGCCGCCTGTTCATCCGACACGCCGCGCGGCACCTTCACCAGGCGCTCCGCGGGCACGTTGCGCAGTTCGCTGTACGCCCCGGGCGTGGGCATCACGTAGGCGACGCGCTCGCCGCGGCGAAACCCGCGCACGCCGCGCCCCGCGCGCGCGACCACGCCTGCGGCCTCACGCCCGAGCCCGCTGGGCAGCTGCACGGCATAAAGGCCGGTGCGATCGTAGACGTCGATGTAATTGAGGCCGATCGCGGTGTGGCGCACCTGCACCTCGTGCGAAGCGGGCGGGCCCGGATCGAATTCCTCGACGCAAAGCACTGCAGGTCCGCCGTGCTCGTGGAAGCGGATGGCGACTGGCATAAGAGGCGCAGGATAGCGCGCGGCGGGGCGCGCAGCCTATGTCCCGTCAGCTAGAGCGCCGCATCGTCGGTCTCGCCGGTACGGATGCGGATGACGCGTTCGATGTCGGTGATGAAGATCTTGCCGTCCCCCACCTTGCCGGTCTTGGCGGCCTTGATGACCGCCTCGATCACCTGGTCCACCAGGTCCCCGCGCACGGCCACCTCGATGCGGGTCTTGGGCACGAAGTCCACCACGTACTCAGCGCCCCGGTACAGCTCGGTGTGCCCGCGCTGGCGGCCGAAGCCCTTCACCTCCGTCACCGTCATGCCCGAAACACCGATGTCCGAGAGCGCGGCGCGG
>DATHLO010000054.1:0-18312 GCA_035488075.1 Steroidobacteraceae bacterium
GCGCGGTCTTCTCCGAGTAGAAGAAGTACAGATTGATCGGCTCCTTGATGCTCGCGAGGATGCGATCGGTGCCGGCCGCGGTGGTGTAGAGGCGGTTCTGGGTGAGATCGAGCCGCCAGCCGCGCAGGGTGTGATTGAAGAGCACCGTCAGGCCGATGAACAGCAGCGCGAGCGCTACGAGTGCACCGCCGCCGAGTGTCGAGCGTTTGGTCATGGGTGTCAGTCCGCCTTGCGCAGCTCGAGGGTGATCGCGGTTGCGAGCAGAAAAAAGCCGATCAGCATGGCGAAGTACAGCAGATCACGCACATCGATGACGCCCTTGACGATCGATTCGAAGTGGGTGAGAAACGAGAGCGAGGCGATCGCATCCACCAGCGCGACCGGTGCCCAGCCGCGGAACGCGTCGAGCACCAGGGGAAAGCCGGCGAGCAGGAAGACGAAACACCCCACCACGCCCAGAATGAACGCCACCACCTGATTGCGCGTCAGCGCCGACATGCACGAGCCGATGGCGAGGAAACCCCCGGCGAGCAGCAGACTGCCGAGGTAGGCGGCGAGGATCGCGCCGTTATCGGGCTTGCCCAGATAGTTGACCGTGAGCCACAGAGGAAAGGTGAGGGCGAGGGCGAGCGCGGTGAAGAGCCAGGCGGCCAGAAACTTGCCGAGCACCGCCTCCCACAAGGTGAGCGGCTGCGTCATGAGCAGTTCGATGGTGCCGGACTTGCGCTCCTCGGCCCACAGCCGCATCGACAGGGCGGGGATGAGGAACAGGTACAGCCACGGCTGGAAGGTGAAAAACGGCTCGAGGTCTGCCTGGCCGCGCTCGTAAAAGCCACCCAGATAGAAGGTGAAGGCGCTCGATAGCACGAGGAAAATCAGTATGAACACGTACGCGAGCGGCGTGGCGAAATAACTCGCCAGCTCGCGGCGCATGATGATGCCCACGTTGCGCATGGTGCGTCGGTCCTTCAAGCGGTGATCGTGCGGAACACCTCGTCGAGGCGTCCGGACTCCAGGTGCAGGTCTTGCAGCTTGATCCCCTGGCGCGCGGCGAGCTCGGAGATGGCCGGCAGGATCGTGCTGCCGGCGCGCGGCAGCGCCGTGAGGCGCGCATCGCGTTCGCTCACCTCGATGGCGGCCACGGCGGGCAGGGCGGCGAAGGCGGCGCGCGCCGCGGTGAGCTGCGCCGGCTCCTGCAGCTGCATGGACACCGCGTTGTGATAGCGCGAGCGCGCGGCCAGACCCGCCGGCGTGTCATCCGCGACGATGCGTCCCTTGGCGATGATGATGGCGCGCGTGCACACCGCGTCGACCTCTTCGAGGATGTGGGTGGAGATGACGATGATCTTGTCGTGCGCCATGTCATTGATGAGGGTGCGCACCTCGTGCTTCTGGTTCGGGTCGAGCCCGTCGGTGGGCTCATCGAGGATGAGCACCGGCGGGTCGTGCACGATCGCCTGCGCGAGTCCCACGCGGCGCCGGAAGCCCTTGGAAAGGGTGTCGAGGGTCTGCTCGAGCACCGTACTCAGCTGCAGGTGCTCGATGACGTGCGCCAGGCGCTGCGCGCGCCGCGCGCCCGTCAGAGCGCGTAAGTCCGCGATGAAGGCGAGAAAGGCGCGCACCGTCATCTCCCCGTAGCCGGGGGCGCCCTCGGGCAGGTAGCCGAGGGCCGCCTTGGCGGCCAGCGGCGCGCTCATGACATCGTGCCCGCAGATGCTGGCGCTGCCGTCGGTCGGGGCGACAAAGCCGGCCAGCATGCGCATGGTCGTTGTCTTGCCGGCCCCGTTGGGGCCGAGAAATCCCAACACCTCGCCGGGTCCGACCTGGAAGCTCACATCCTCCACGGCCGTCAGGGCGTGGTAGCGCTTGGTCAGGTGCTCGGTCTTGATCATGCGTTGGGCTCTAGAGGGACAGCCATCCGGGAAAGTTCCCGGCTTTTTACGGCGCGCGATTGTGACCGTGCGCCGTCGCCAATTCAACTGTGGGTAAATTATTTCGTAATATCGGCGTATTAAGCTTGATTCCTCAGGTGCTACCGAGCACGTGCACGCGCCGGCCGTCATCGATCCGCCACGATCGCGTCATCGGCCAGTCAAGGGCGCCGCCGACACTGGTGCCCCGGAGGCCTTCGCCTCGGGTGCGCCCATGCGGCTACTTCAGTTTCCTCGAGGAGCGCGCGGCGCACACGCCGCGGGTGCCGAGGACGTCTCGTCGGTGCATCTGGAAGTGGAGCGCGGGGCCCCCTTTTGTGCCAATCCCGAGTGCGCCCTGCACCTGCGTCGCGTGGACGCGCGCGTCGCGGGCGGCGGTAACTGGGTCACGCTCCCGGACGGGCGAGTCTTCGGCCGCAACCGCTTCGGGCAGCTGCTGCTGTGCGATGCCTGCGGCACGCAGCGCGGCCCGGTGCGGCTGGCTCGCGCCTAGGCACTGAACCGTCGCCGGGCGCGCCAGTACAGGATGGCGAGCGCGCCGCCGAGCATGCCCCCGAGGTGGGCAAAGTGCGCGACGCTTTGCTGTGTACCGGTAATCCCGAAGATCAGCTCAAGGAGCGCGTAGAGGCTCACGACCAGCCACGCAGGCAGCGGGATCGGGACCGGGATCACGATGAGGCGCACCTTGGGGAAGTACCAGGCGAAGGCGAGCAGCACGCCGAATACGCCGCCGGAGGCGCCGACCGTGTAGGGCGAGTCCGGTCGCGTCGTGGCGAGTTGCGTGATGCCGGCCGCCAGGGCGCACACGAGGTAATAGATCAGAAAGCGCCGACCTCCCCAGTACGTCTCGAGCGTACGGCCGAACATGTACAGCGCGAACATGTTCAGGAAGATGTGCAGGAAGGTTTGCGGATCATGCAGAAAGGCGTAGCTCAGCAGCTGCCACGGACGAAACATCGGGTTGCCGAGCGGCCACAGCGCAAAGAGCCCGATCATGAATTCGGGGTAAAGTCGCTCGAGCAGGTAGAGCGCGACGTTGAGCAGTATCAAAGCCCGGGTAACGGGCGGCATGGCGAACATGGCGCCATCTTACCGGTTACCGGGCTCAGAGCCTGCGCTGCAGGAAGACCAAGTCCAGCCAGCGCTCGAACTTGTAGCCGACCTCGCGCAGGTGGCCGCACTTTTCAAAACCGAGCCGCTCATGAAAGCGGATCGCGGCGGCGTTGGCGGCATCGACGCCGGCGATCATGACGTGTTTGCCGAGCGCGGCGGCGCGCGCCAGCAGCCCCTGCACCAGCAGCGTGCCGACGCCGCGGCCGCGGCCGGTGGCGCGCACGTGCACGGAATGCTCGACGGTGAAGCGATAGCCGGGCCAGGCGCGAAAGTCCCCGAAGGTGGCAAAGCCGGCCACCCCCTGCTCATCGCGTGCGATAAGCACCGGATAGCCCTGCGCCGTGCGCGCACGCCACCACTTATGGCGCTCCTCGAGGCTCACCGGGTCGCAGGAGTAGATCGCGGTCGAGGTGGCGATGACGTCGTTGTAGATGGCGAGAAGACCGGGGAGATCCTCCTCGGTCGCATCCCGGACCTGCAGCGCCTCGCTCATGCGCCGGCCATCCTAGGCGGCGCGCAGCGCGCCACGCAGGAATTCGATCAGAGCCGGGCGGTCGCTGTGGCACACGTTGAAGCGCAGCCACTGGCTGCAGCCTTGCACGCACGAGAACAGCGAGCCGCGCGCGAGCAGGATGGAGTGCGCGCGCGCGCGGCGCACGAGCTCATCGACGCGCGTCGCATCCGGAACGCGGCCCCAGAGAAAGATGCCTTCCCCCGCCGGCTCCTCGAAGCGGATGCCGGCGGACTCGAGCGCCGTGCGCGCATCGCGCCGCATGCGCTGCAGCCGCGCGCGCAGGCGCTCCACGTGCCGTTTGTAGCGTCCGCCATCGAGCACCTCGGCGACGAAACTCTCCAGCAGCGCGGAACCTGAGAGCACCGAGAGCACCTTGCGCTCGATGAGCTGGGTCACCAGCGCGCCCTCGGCGGCGACGAAGCCCACGCGCAGCGCCGGACCTATGAGCTTGGTGAAACTGCCGACATAGATGACGTGGCGCAGGCCGTCGATCTGCGCCAGGCGCACCGCCGGGCCCGCGTAGAGATCTCCGTAGACGTCATCCTCGATGAGGGCAAAGCCGAACTGCTCGGCGAGGGAGAGGATGCGATGGCAGTGCGCGGCCTCGGTGCTCGAGCCGGTCGGATTGTGCAGCAGCGTCTGCGTGAAGAAAGCGCGCGGCCGGTGCGCGCGGCAGGCCGCCTCGAGCGCGGCGAGGTCGGGTCCGGAGGCGTGGCGCGGCACCGGGATGAGCCGCACGTGGTGTGCGCGCAGCTGCTCGAACAGCACGAAGTAGCCCGGGTCCTCCACCAGCACGGCGTCGCCGGGCGCGAACAGGATGCGCGCGAGCAGATCAAACGCTTGCGAGGCGCCGCTGGTGGTCACGATGTTGGCGGCGCCCGCGGCGATGCCGTTCTGCACCAGGCGGGCGGCGATGTGTTCGCGCAGCACGTTGAGGCCCTGTGGCGGGCACGGCAGCCAGGGTTGCACGCGACGGTTCCTCACCAGCCGCGTAAGCGCGCTCGCCGGCACCGCCTCGAGCAGCCAGGCCTCCGGCAGAAAGCCCGAGCCGGCAGGAATCAGGTCCGTGCATTGCGCGAGCGTCAGGCGCGCGAGCGCGAGCGCATCGGTTCCCGGGTCCGGCAGCGCCTCGACCGCGGCAAGGGGTGCGGACGGTCGCCGCTGCGTGACGAAGAAGCCGCGGCCGGCGCGCGCATCGATCAGGCCGCGCGCCACCAGGCGCTCGTAGGCGTCGACGACGGTGAAGGGGCTCGCGCCGATCTGGCGGCTGAGCCTGCGGATCGAGGGCAGGCGCGTGCCGGGGGCGAGCTGGCCCACACGTACCAGTTGCGTGAGACGCTCGCAGATCTGCTCCACGAGCGGCACTTGTGAGTCGCGACTGAGCTCGAACACTGCGGCTTCGCCTTAGCGCACCATCATGATGGCCGTGACGAGGAGCGTCCCGGCCATGGCGCTATTGAATACCACGCGCGCCCGGGGGGCGGCGAGAAAGTTCTTCAGCGAGCTGCCGAACAGCGCCCACACCGCCATACACGGCAGTCCCACCCCCTCCATGACGAGCGCCATGTAGGCGCCGCGCAGCAACAGTCCCAACTCCTGCGGCAGGAACAGGGTCGCCGAAGTGATCGACATGACCCAGGCCTTGGGGTTGAGGAACTGGAACATCGCCGCTTCGAAGAAGCGCACCGGGCGGGCCTGCGCGTGCGCCCGCGCCGCGCTGCTCAGAAGCAGCCGCCAGCCAAGATACAGCAGGTACAGCGCCCCCACCCAGCTGAGCGTCGTCTGCAGCGCCGGCCAGCGGCTGAAGATTGCGCTCAGACCGGCACACACGGTGAGCAGCTGCACCGTGAAGCCGCACACGATGCCCAGGATATGCGGCACGGTGCGCCGGAAACCGAACCTCGCCCCGGATGCGGTGAGCATCACGTTGTTGGGGCCGGGAGTGATTGACATCACGAACGCGTAGGTAATGAAGGGCAGTGGATCAAGCACGGGGCGCTCTCGCTGAGGATAGGGGCGCGCGAGCATGGCCGGGACTGACCGGCGCGCGACAGATACGCCGCGAGCGGTATGGCGGTGCACTGTACCGGCGTGCGCGCCGGTACGGTGGCGACTATCATGCCGCATGACCGACGCTTTCATCTGCGACGCTGTGCGAACGCCGATCGGGCGCTACGGCGGCGCGCTGGCCGCCGTGCGCACGGATGATCTGGCGGCGGTACCGCTCGCGGCGCTCCTGCAGCGCAATCCGTCCCTGGAACCGGCCGCGATCGAAGACGTACTGCTCGGCTGCGCCAATCAGGCCGGCGAGGACAACCGTAACGTTGCGCGCATGGCGGCGCTGCTGGCGGGGCTGCCGGTGTCGGTGCCGGGCGCGACCATCAACCGTCTGTGCGGCTCGGGCCTGGACGCGCTCGCCATGGCGGCGCGCAGCGTGCGCGCCGACGAGGCGGAGGTGCTCGTCGCGGGCGGCGTCGAGTCAATGTCGCGCGCGCCGTTCGTCATCCCGAAGGCGGACGCCGCCTTCAGCCGCGCGGCGGCGATCTACGACACGACCATCGGCTGGCGTTTCGTGAATCCGCGCCTGGAGAAACTGTACGGCATCGACTCGATGCCCGAGACGGGCGAGAACGTCGCCGCGCAGTACCACATCGGGCGCACTGACCAGGACCTCTTCGCCTGGCGCAGCCAGCAACGCACCGCGGCAGCGTACGCGCGCAATTTTTTTGCGCACGAGCTGACGCCCGTACAGGTCTCCCCGAAGAAGGGCAAGAGCGTGAGCGTCACGCGCGACGAGCATCCGCGCGCGGAGACCACGCTCGAGCAGCTGGCCGCACTCCCCACGCCCTTTCGCGAGCACGGCACGGTGACCGCCGGCAACGCCTCCGGTGTCAACGACGGTGCCTGTGCGCTGCTCGTGGCCTCCGCGGAAGCCGCACTGCGCTTTAACCTGACGCCGCGCGCCCGCGTCGTGGCGGCGGCGACCGCCGGCGTCGAGCCGCGCATCATGGGCATGGGTCCGGTGCCGGCGACCCGCAAGGTACTCGCCCTGGCACGCCTGACGCTCGAGCAGATGGACGTGATCGAGCTCAACGAGGCGTTCGCGGCGCAGGCGCTCGCGGTGCTGCGGCAGCTGGGACTTCCCGATGATGCCGCGCACGTGAATCCGAACGGCGGCGCGATCGCCCTCGGGCATCCCTTGGGCATGTCCGGGGCGCGGCTCGCGACGACTGCCACCTGGCAGCTCGCCGCCCAGCGCGGCCGCTACGCGCTGTGCACCATGTGCATCGGCGTGGGCCAGGGGATCGCGCTCATCCTCGAGCGTGTCTGAGGGTTCCTAGGCACGCTGCCAGGGCAGCCGATCGAGGTCGAGATTGCCGCCGCTGAGCACGATCCCGACCCGCTGCGCCTTGAACGGGGCACCGGCGGCGCGCACGGCCGCGTACGGCACCGCCCCCGAGGGCTCGACGATAATCTTCAGCACCTCCCACAGCTCGCGCATGGCGCCGATGATCGCCTCTTCGGAGACGGTGAGGATGTCATCCACTCCGCGCCGGATCTCCGCGAAGGTCCGCGGGGCGAGGGCACCACGCAGTCCGTCCGCGATCGTGTGCGGGTCGAGGCTCGGCTGCAGCGTGCCGCTGTGCAATGAGCGCGCCGCATCGTCGGCGCCGGCCGGCTCCGCCCCGAGCACGCGCACGCCCGGCTTCAAGGCCCTCGCGGCCACCGCCGTGCCGCTCAGCAGGCCCCCGCCGCCCACCGGACACAACAGCACGTCGAGCTCGGGGACCTGGGTGAGAAATTCCGCGGCCACCGTACCCTGGCCGGCCATGACCATCAGGTTGTCGTACGGATGTACGAAGGCGGCGCCGGTCGATTGCACGAGGGCCCGCGCCGCCTGCTCGCGCGCTGCGAGGGTGGCGGCGCAGTAGCTGATCTCGGCGCCGTAGCGGCGCACGGCGGCACGCTTGGCCTGCGGGGTGTTGTCCGGCATCACGATGTAGGCGCGGATGCCGCGCAGGCGCGCCGCGCGCGCGAGCGCTGCCGCGTGGTTGCCCGAGGAGTGCGTCGCCACCCCGCAGCGCGCCTCGGCCTCACTCAGTGCAAATACCGCGTTGGTCGCGCCGCGCGCTTTGAAGGCACCGCATTTCTGGAACGTTTCGCACTTGAAGTACAGCTGCGCGCCGCAGAGCGCATCGAGCGTCTGGCTCGTGAGCACCGGGGTCAGCTTGACGCGCCCGGCAATGCGCGCACGCGCCTCTTCGATCAGGCTCCAGGTGAGGGGCTCGGCGCTCTCAGACATGCTGCGCCGAGCATGGGGTCGCCGCGCGCAGGGGGTCAAGTCGCGCGCGGGCGGCTAGGGGGCCGCGCGTACGCCGGGCGTGCCACGATGCAGTCCGGCATCCAGCCGTGCGAGCGCCGCATTCACATCCACCGCTGCCGTTTCGGTGTGCACCGGAGCACCCGCCGGTGCCCCCGCCTGCAGCAGCTCGACCACCGCGCCGGGCGTCAGGCGCGTCGGCGATGCCGACATCAACAGCGCGATGACGCCGGTGAGTTCCGCGGCCGCCACCGAGGTGCCGGATGCGAAATCGTACTCACCCCGCGGGCGCAGCGTCAGCACGTGCTCGGAGGGTGCCGCGAAGGCGCCCAAGGGGAGCGCGTGTTCGGTACCGCCGGCGCTGATGACGCCGGCGACCGAGGTCGGAAAGCTCGTGTCGGCCTGCGCTACCGCCCCGACGAAGGTGATGCCGCGCTTCAACCCCTGCCCGATGAGCAGCGCGAGCAGCGGATCCTTCGGGCCCGCGATGCTCAGGTTCACCAGTGGGGCGCCCGAGTCGAGCGCCGCCGCGAGCGCCTGCGCCAGGGTGAAGGTGTTGCAGGCCGCCGCATCGCTGTCAGGCTGCAGCTGCCAGCACGCCTCGAACACTTCCAGCTGCGCCAGGGGCGCGACACCCACGATGCCGATGTGGTTATTGGCGACCGCCGCGATCAGCCCGGCCATCGCCGTCCCGTGGCGGACCGAGGCGAACGCCGCTGCACGCGCCGGCACGAACGAATGCGTGCGCACGATGCGCCCGCGCAGATCCGGGTGCGACACGTCGACCGCCGTGTCGATGAGCGCCACCTTGAGTCCCGCGCCCTGGGTACGCGCGTGGGCGCGCGCGACGCCGAGCGTGGTGAGGTTGCTCTGCAGGTCATAGAGCGGGTCGTTGTAGGCGGCGCTGGCGGGCGCATCGGTGAGCGTATGGAATTCCTGCAACGGCTGCGCCAGCACGACGTGCGCGTCCTTGGAGAGCGCGGCGAGTACCTGCGCGATGTCGCGGTTGTCGGGAATCTCATAGACCACGCAATGCACCGCAAGCGCGGCGATGGGCCAGCTGGTGAGCGGGCGCAGCGCATACGTGTCGGCCACGCGCCGCGCCTCGTGCTGCGCGCTCTGCGCGAGCCGATAGCCCTCGCTGCCGCTGTAGCGGCTGCCGGTCGTACCGGCCGGCGCCGGCGCACCGTGTGAGGCATTGGCAAACGCAACGATGATCCGCGGCCCATGCACGGCCTGCGGCAGCGGCGGGGGCGCCGCCGGTGCGCGGCTCCCGAGCGCCGCGACGGTCAGGAGCAAAGCCAGGAGTGCGTGCGCGCGCACTTCAGCGATCCGTGCGGCGCGGTCCTTGCGCATCGTCCGTGGCCGACTCGGCGGCGAGCGGCTCGACCCAGCGGACCCGCGGGTCCGCACGCAGCCGCGCACTCAGTGCGCGCATCTCAGGACTCACCACGCCGCGCTCGCGCGCGTGCGCGGCGACTTTCACCGGCGCGACGCCGAAAATCCCGCTCGATCCGGGCCCCTCCACCACGCGCGCGCCGGCCGAACGCAACAGTTCCTCGACCTCACCCACCGGCAGCGAGCGCTCAAAGGCGATGTGCAGCACATCCGGGGTGGCCGGGGTGGCGGCGGTGTAGGTGGCATACAGCGGCTGCGACCAGCGGTAAGTGGTGGCGAGCAGGGCGCCAAGGCCGATCGTGAGCACAAAAGTGGCCGCCCAGGCCAGTCCCGGCGGTCGCCACGTCGCGGCGAGCGTCGCGCGCGCCCGGTGCGGGCGCGGCGGCGCGGGCAACGCCGGCGCGGGCGCTGCATCGTCGAGGCGCTCCATGAGCTTGCGCAGCGACGGGCCCGGTGCATAGGTCACCCGCTCCGGCTGCGTCAGCAGCGCGCACAGCTGCCGCTCGGTCGCGATCGCCTGCGCGCACACGCCGCACTCGCGCACGTGCTCTTCCGCCTGCGCCCGCTGCGCGCCTGACAGGCGCCCGTTGGCCAGCCACGGCAGCAGCAGCCAGATCTCCTCGTGGTCGGATGCGACGGGCGTCATGCGCGCTCCGCTGCGCCCGCGGCGGTTGCGGCGAGCTCGATCGGCGCGGCGAGTTGCGGCAGCAGCTTCTGCAGCTTGGCGCGCGCATGGAACAGACGTGTCTTCACGGTGTTGGCCGGGCAATTCATGATGACGGCAATCTCGTCGCAGGAATAACCAAGCTCATAGCACAGCTCCACGGCGAGGCGCTGCTCCACGGGCAAGAGCGCGAGCGCCTGCCCAAGCCAGTCGCGCAGCTCCTCCGTTCCCGTGGGCGTCTCGCTCGTCAGCGGCTCGGCGGCTATCTCGAGGTCCTTCTGCGCCAGACGCGCGGAGGTGCGAAAAGCGCTGCGGGCCTTGCGGTAGGCAATGCCCAGGATCCAGGTGGAAGGCTGTGAATCGCCGCGGAAGTCGCGCGCCTTGCGCCACACCACGAGGAAGGTGTCATTGATGACTTCTTCGGCGACGTCATAGCGGCGGGTGAGGCGCGTCAGAAAGCGCGCCATGCGCCGGTGATAGAGGTTGTAGAGCTCCTCGAACGCCCGGCGGTCGCCCGCGCCGATGCGCGCGATGAGATCCACTTCACGCGCCACCGAGGCTGCCCCGCGATATGTCGGCTCCGCCATATGATTGCTGTCCGCGCCTCTTGCGCGTTCTTGACTGCCGTAAGTGCCTATAGCCCAGGCCTGGGTTCAAAACACCCTAGTCCCGGATGCTCCCGGGGTCAAAAATGCCAGGCGAGCGTGACGGCAAAGTGCTCACTCGCGACGGGGTAGGGAAAGATGCGCCGCGCGGCGTTCTGGGCCAGAAAATAGCCGACGTCGAGCCGCCAGGCGTGCCACTCGTAGGCGGCCCCGACGTTGCCGTAGGCGTACCCCGTGGCGCGATTGATGCCAGGCCCGGTGCCGCTCGAATAGTAGTAGCCGGCCCCCGCGGTCAGCAAAAACTGTGGCGTAAGCGCCCATTGGCCGGAGGTGTCCGCGACCCAGGCAGGAGTGCGGCTCAGGCGCCGGAAAAACCAGTAGCGCACCGCGTTGGGGATCGAGGTGACGCTCAGCGACCAGCGATCCAGATACGTGAGCGCCGCGGAGATCTCCTGATAATCGTCCGAGGGCTGATAGGAGCTGCCGCCGAGGAAATAGCGGCTGTGCGCGCTCGCGGTGGCACTCCAGCCCGTGCTGAGCTCGAAGCGGTGGCCGAGGTACAGGTCCAGCACCGAGTTTGCGTCCGGCTCCAGGTTCGAGTCGCGGCTGGAGGCCCAGGCGCCGAGGAACGTGCCCCCGGTGCTGCTGAGATGCAGATCCCCCTGTACCGCGCCCTGGCCGTCACTTTCGGAAACGCCACGATAAATATAGTCGCTCGTGAGGGCGAGGCCACCGCCGAATTGGAGCCCGGCCACGGGCGTGGCGACGTCCGCCCGCACGGCCGCCGTGCCCAGCAGGGTGAGAGTCAAAAATCCCACGGCTGCGGGGGCCTTAGGGAGAAGTGCGGCGGGCACCTACATTTTCCGTTCGCGGGCGATGTAACAGTGTAGAGCGAGCCAGCGGCTCAGGGCATTAACGCCACAGGTGCCGTCGCAGGCCGTTGAAAAGGCGACGTTCACAGGCAAGCCAGCGCCGGGGGCGGCGGCGTATACTTCTTCTCTATGAAGACCTTAGCGCCGGCCGAGCACACCGCCGTGCGACGCATCGTTGAGGACCTCAAGGGACGCCCCGGCCCCCTGCTGGAGGTCCTGCACGCCATCCAGGCCGAAATCGGTTTCGTGCCCGAGGCGGCCGTCGCCGTCGTCGCCGACGGGCTGAATCTGTCGCGCGCCGAGGTGCACGGCGTGGTCAGCTTTTACCACTATTTCCGTCACACGCGCCCGGGCACCCACACGGTCAGCATCTGCCAGGCGGAAGCGTGCCAGTCGATGGGGGCGCAGGCGCTCACGGCACACGCCAAGCGTACCCTGGGTGTTGATTTTAATGCGACGACCCCCAACGGGCGCTTTACGCTCGAGCCGATTTACTGCCTGGGGAACTGTGCCTGCTCGCCCGCCGTCATGATAGATGGACGGTTGCACGGGCGTGTTACCCCGGAGCGTTTTGACGCGCTCATTGCGCAAGGTTCGCTCAAGTCATGACGACGGTTGTCTATGTACCGCGCGACGCGGGCGCCCTCTCGGTGGGCGCCGATGAGGTCGCGCACGCCATTGCCGCGGAAGCCCGGCAGCGCGGCGTGCCGGTGAACCTCGTGCGTAACGGCTCGCGCGGCGCGTTCTGGCTGGAGCCGTTGGTGGAAGTCGTCACTGCGGCGGGCCGCATCGCCTACGGCCCCGTGAGTGCGGCCGATGTGCCCGGGCTGTTCGCGGCGGATTTCACCCACGGTGGCGCGCACGCACTCGCGCTCGGACCTACCGAGGAGATCGCCTGGTTCAAGGGACAGCAGCGCCTCACGTTCGCGCGCGTCGGGATCGTCGATCCGACGAGCGTAGCGGACTACGTGCGCCATGGCGGCTACGAGGGACTCGCGCGCGCGCTCGCGCTGGAACCGGCGGCGATCGTGCAGATGATCACGGCGTCGGGGCTGCGCGGACGCGGGGGCGCGGCCTTTCCGACCGGCATCAAGTGGAAGACGGTGCTCGATCAGGTGACGGCGCAGAAATATGTCACCTGCAATGCCGACGAGGG
Source organism: Steroidobacteraceae bacterium (assembly GCA_035488075.1). Taxonomy (GTDB): domain Bacteria; phylum Pseudomonadota; class Gammaproteobacteria; order Steroidobacterales; family Steroidobacteraceae; genus 13-2-20CM-66-19. The sequence goes on from DATHLO010000054.1 coordinate 12,575, forward strand.
AGACTCGGGCACCTTTGCCGACCGCATGCTGATGGAGGGCGATCCGCTCACGCTGATCGAGGGCATGACCATCGCCGGCATCGCGGTGGGGGCGACGCAGGGGTATATTTATCTGCGCGCCGAGTACCCGCATGCGCACCGCGCCCTCAACACCGCCATCGCCGCGGCCTATCAGGCGCGTTATCTGGGGGCCGACGTCGCCGGCAGCGGCAAGCGCTTTGACCTCGAGGTGCGTCTCGGCGCCGGCGCCTATATCTGCGGCGAAGAAACTTCCATGCTCGAGAGCCTGGAAGGCAAGCGCGGCGAGGTGCGCGTGCGCCCGCCGCTCCCGGCGATCAAGGGCCTGTTCGGGCAGCCGACCATCGTCAACAACGTCATTACGCTCGCAAGCGTGCCCTGGATCCTGGCCCACGGTGCGCAGGCCTACGCGAACTACGGCATGGGCAAGTCGCGCGGCACGCTGCCGATCCAGCTGGCCGGCAACATTCGCCGCGGCGGTCTGGTCGAGCGCGCCTTTGGCCTCACGCTGCGCGAGCTCCTCTATGACTACGGCGGCGGCTCGGCGAGCGGCCGAGCGATCCGTACCATCCAGGTGGGCGGTCCGCTCGGAGCGTACATACCGCCCGCGCACTTTGAGACCGCCGTCGACTACGAGGCGCTCGCCGGTGTCGGTGCGCTGCTCGGGCACGGGGGCATCGTCGTGTTCGACGATACGGTGGACATGGCGCGCATGGCGCGCTATGCAATGGAATTCTGTGCGATCGAGTCCTGCGGTAAGTGCACGCCGTGCAGGATCGGCTCGACCCGCGGGGTTGAGGTCATCGATCGGATACTGGCCGGCGAGGACGGCGAGCGGAACATGCAGCTGCTCGAGCAGCTGTGCGAGACCATGGTGCAAGGATCGCTCTGCGGTCTTGGCGGCATGGCACCATTTCCGGTGCAAAGTGCACTGAAGCACTTCAGGGAAGACTTTCGCGCGCAGGTCAAGTAAGCGCGCGGGCGAGCGAGGCATAAGAGATGTTTTCCATAGACTACGAGGACTTCGGTACCCCGGCGCCGGCCACGAGTGGCGGCGAGGTGACGCTCGAGATCGACGGCAAGAGCGTCACGGTGGCCGAGGGGACCAGTGTCATGCGGGCCGCAGCGGTCGCGGGCGTGCGGGTGCCGAAGTTGTGCGCCACCGACACGCTCAAGGCCTTCGGCTCCTGCCGCCTGTGCCTGGTGGAGGTCGAAGGCCGCAAGGGCTACCCGGCCTCCTGCACCACCACGGTCGCCGCCGGCATGAAGATCCGCACCCACTCGGAGAAGCTCACGCAGCTGCGCCGCAGCGTCGTCGATCTGTACGTCTCCGACCATCCGCTCGAATGCGTCGGCTGCCCGGCGGAAGGTCACTGCGAGCTGCAGGACGTGGCCGCCGAGGTGGGGATTACCGAGACCTCGTACGCGCCCGGCGGGCAGGTGCACCGGCCGGCGGCAAAGGACGAGAGCAATCCCTACTTCACCTTTAACCCCGAGCTTTGCATCGTGTGCTCACGGTGCGTGCGCGCCTGCGATGAAACGCAGGGCACGTTCGCGCTCACCATCCAGGGACGCGGCTTCAGCTCCAAGGTTTCTGCGAGCGAGAATCAGCCGTTTCTGGATTCCGAGTGCGTCTCGTGCGGTGCGTGCGTCGAGGCGTGTCCGACGGCGGCACTGACGGAGAAGTCGATTATCGGACTCGGCGTCGCGGAACGCGCCGTGGGCACGACCTGTGCCTATTGCGGTGTGGGCTGTGCCTTCAAGGCCGAGTTACGCGGCGAGGGTGCCGACGTCGAAGTGGTGCGCATGGTGCCCGAGCGTGACGGCAAGGCGAATCATGGGCATGCGTGCGTCAAGGGCCGCTTTGCCTGGGGCTACGCGACGCACAGCGACCGCGTCAGGAAGCCGATGATCCGCAAGAGCATCCGCGATCAGTGGCGCGAGGTGTCCTGGGAGGAGGCCATCGGCTATGCGGCGAGCGAGCTGCGCCGCATCCAGGCGAAGTACGGCCACAACTCCATCGGGGGCATCACCTCCTCGCGCTGCACCAACGAAGAAACCTTCCTGGTGCAGAAGCTGATCCGCGCTGCCATGGGCACCAACAACGTCGACACCTGCGCGCGCGTGTGCCATTCCCCGACCGGTTATGGCCTCAAGAACACGCTCGGCGAGTCCGCCGGTACGCAGGCCTTTGACTCCGTCATGCAGGCGGACGTCGTCTTGATCGTCGGTGCGAATCCCACCGAGGGGCACCCGGTGTTCGCCTCGCAGCTGAAACGCCGTTTGCGCCAGGGCGCCAAGCTCATCATCGCCGACCCGCGCGAAACCGCCCTGGTGCGTACGCCGCACATCGAGGCGAGCGTGCACCTGCAGCTGCAGCCCGGCACCAACGTCGCGCTCATGAATGCCATCGCGCACGTCGTGGTGACCGAGGGAATGGTGAAGGAAGCCTACGTCGCCGAGCGCTGCGAGATGGATTCGTTCGAGAAATGGCGGGCGTTCGTCTCCCAGGAGCGCAACTCCCCCGAGGCCAGCGAAGGCATCACGGGTGTTCCTGCCGAGCGGGTGCGGCAAGCCGCGCGCCTCTACGGCAAGGCCGGGAACGCTGCCATCTACTACGGACTGGGGGTCACTGAGCACAGCCAGGGCACCACGACCGTCATGTGTATCGCCAATCTTGCGATGGCGACCGGTAACCTCGGCCGCGAGGGTGTGGGTGTGAACCCGCTGCGCGGCCAGAACAACGTGCAGGGCTCCTGCGACATGGGCTCCTTCCCGCACGAGTTCTCCGGCTACCGTCACGTGTCGGATCCGGCCACGCGCGCCTTGTTCGAGGCCGCCTGGGGCGTGCAGCTGCAGAGTGAACCGGGCCTGCGCATCCCGAACATGTTCGAGGCCTCCCTCGATGGCACCTTCAAGGGCATGTACGTGCAGGGGGAGGACTTCGTGCAGTCCGATCCGAACACGCATCACGTCAGTGCGGCCATGGAGGCCATGGAGTGCGTCATCGTGCAGGACCTGTTCCTGAATGAGACGGCCAAGTTCGCGCACGTATTCCTGCCCGGCTCCTCGTTCCTTGAGAAGGATGGCACCTTCACCAACGCCGAGCGGCGCGTGTCGCGCGTGCGCAAGGTGATGGAGCCGCTCGCAGGCTACGAGGATTGGCAGATCACGGTGCTGCTCTCCAATGCGCTCGGTTACCCGATGCACTACGCGCACCCGAGCGAGATCATGGCGGAGATCGCGCGCCTCACCCCGACCTTCGCGACGCTCACCTACGAGAAGCTCGATCGCCTCGGCAGTATTCAGTGGCCGTGCACGGCGGAGGCGCCCGAGGGTACCCCGACGATGCACGTGCACCAGTTCGTGCGCGGCAAGGGCAAGTTCTGGGCGACCGAATACGTACCGACGAGCGAGCGCTCGACCAGCCGCTTCCCGCTGATCCTGACCACCGGGCGCGTGCTCACGCAGTACAACGTCGGCGCGCAGACGCGGCGCACCAACAACGTCGTCTGGCACGCCGAGGATGTGCTCGAGATCCATCCGCACGATGCGGAGGTGCGCGGCATCAGCGATGGTGACTGGGTGGGGCTGACCAGCCGCGCCGGGGAAACCGTACTGCGCGCGCTCGTGTCGGAAAAGATCGCCCCCGGGGTGGTCTACACGACCTTCCACTTCCCGGAGACCAATGCGAACGTGGTGACGACCGAGAATTCCGACTGGGCAACGAACTGCCCGGAGTACAAGGTCACCGCGGTCGAGGTGGTGCTCGTGAATCAGAAAGAGGCCTGGCAGAAGCGCGCGGAGGCGGAGCGCTCCCTCCCGCACCCGCGCCGACGCGCTCGCGATCCGGCGCCGGCGTGATGGCACGCCGGGGCTGACGACAGGCGCTCAGGACCGATGAGCACCGAGTCCCTCGCCGACAGCGCGGCGGCGGCCGCGCTCGCCGTCAGCTCCCAGGTGGCGGTCGAGCGCTGGTCAGACGGTACGCTCGCCGCGACCACGGATCTCGTCGCCGAGGAGGTGCCTGTGGCGCTGGTCTACCACGACGTACCGCACGTCGTGATGCTGGCCACGCCGGCGGATCTGGAGGATTACGGCGTCGGCTTCACCTTGAGCGAGGGCCTCGTGGCGCACATGGATGAGATCCGCGGCGTCGAGGTCACCCGCGGTGCAGGCGTTGCCGATGTGCACCTGAGCGTTGCCTGGGAGCGCTTCACGCAGCTGCTGCAGCGCCGCCGTAACCTGGCCGGCCGCACCGGCTGCGGCCTGTGCGGCGCGGAGACCGCGGCCGATGCGATCCGCGCGCCGGCGCCGGTGCCCGCCGGGGTCACGATCAGCGCCGCCCAGATGCACGCGGCGATTGAGCAACTCGGCACACGGCAGCCGATCAACGCGCGCACCGGCAGCGTGCACGCGGCGGCGTGGGTGCTACCGCAAGAGGGGATTCAGCTGGTGCGCGAGGATGTCGGCCGCCACAACGCGCTCGATAAGAGCATCGGCGCGCTCGCTCGCGCGGGCGCGGATTTCAGCAGCGGTTACATGCTCATCACCAGCCGCGCGAGCTACGAGATGGTGCAAAAGTGCGCAACGCTCGGCATCTCGCTGCTCGTGGCGCTGTCAGCGCCCACCGCGTTCGCCGTGCGCCTGGCCGAGCAGACCGGGCTGACACTGGTGGCTTTCGCGCGCCGTGACCGGCATGTGGTGTACGCAAATCCCTGGCGACTCAAATAGATCCACACCGTAAGACTATGCACATCGACCTTCTCATCAGCATGGCTAACCAGATCGGCGATTTCTTCACGGGTGCCAGCCCGGAGAGCGCCACGCGCGACGTGGCGAATCACCTCAAGCGCTATTGGGAGCCGCGCATGCGCGCGCAGATCATCAGCTACTACGAGCAGCGCCACGGGGCGGGCCTCTCGGACGTGGCGCTCGGCGCCATCGCGCAGCTGAAGGCGGAAAGTGCGCCCACGCCGGCAACCCCGGCGCCCGACGCTGCCCGCGGCACCAAGCCATGACCGCGCCCGCAGGCGCGGCGCTCATCTGCGGCTCGATGGCGTACGACACCATCATGGTGTTCGCGGATCGCTTCGCCAATCACATCCTGCCCGACAAGATTCACATGCTGAACGTCTCCTTTCTCGTGCCGCAGTTGCGCCGCGAATTCGGCGGCTGCGCGGGCAACATCGCTTATAACCTGAAGCTCCTCGGTGACTGCGGCTACCCCATGGCCACCGTGGGCCGCGATTTCGCCCCTTACCGCGAGTGGCTCACGCACACCGGCGTACCCGCCGATTACCTGCGCGTCATCGAGGGCGAGCTCACCGCCCAGGCCTTCATCACCACCGATCTGGACGACAACCAGATCACCGCGTTTCACCCCGGGGCGATGCAGCACGCGCACCAGAACCGCGTGACGGACGCGCGCGGCATCAGCCTCGGCATCGTCGCACCCGATGGGCGCGCCGGGATGCTCGAGCACGCCGCGCAGTTTGCCGAGGCCGCCATTCCGTTCATCTTCGATCCGGGGCAGGGCCTGCCGATGTTCGACGGCGAGGATCTTAAGCACTTCATCTCCCAGGCCCGATGGGTCACGCTCAATGACTACGAATGGCAGCTGGTGCAGCAAAGAACCGGCTGGGGCGTGCCTGAACTCACCGAACGCGTGGCGGCCCTTATCGTCACCCATGGCGCGGGCGGCTCGAGCATCTACACCG
>DATHLO010000055.1:0-3761 GCA_035488075.1 Steroidobacteraceae bacterium
CGTCGCCGTCGCGCACCAGCGCGGCCGGTTCCGCCGCGATCGCAGCACGCAGGAGCCCGGCCACATCATCGTGCGTGAGGCTGCGCTCATGCAGTTCGCGCAGCAGCGGGGAGTCGAGGGCGCCGAGCGCTTGGTGCAACGCGGGCAGCGAGCCCAGGGAGCTGCGCAGCTGGGTGAGATCGCGCGGGCGTGCCGAGCGCAGCGCCACGCGCGCCAGGATGCGCTCGACGTCGCCGATCCCTTGCAGCTGCTGACGCAGCAGCGCGTGACGGCGCTGCTCGATGAGCGTGCCGAGCGCGTGGTAGCGCGCGCGCAGCAGCGCATGGTTGGTGAGTGGGCGGTTCAGCCAGCGCCGCAGCTGGCGCGAACCCATCGCGGTGACCGCGCAGTCGATGACGGCGAAGAGGGTGGCCTCATCGTTGCCCGTGAGACTTGCGTCGAGCTCCAGGTTACGGCGGCTGGCCGCATCCAGAATCAGCGCATCCGTGCGCTCCTCGACCTGGAGTGCGCGGATGTGCGGCAGCGCCGACTTTTGTGTGTCCCGTACGTACTGCAGCAGGGCGCCGGCGGCGCGGATTGCGAGCGGCAGTTCATCCGCACCGAAGCCCTTAAGATCGAGCGTTCCGAGCTGGTCGGTGAGAAGCCGCGAGGCACTCGCCAGATCGAAGTGCCAGGGGGCGCGCGGCCGCAGCATCGTGCCGGCGCGGGCGAGGTCCTCCTCGGCGGCGCCCTCAGCGTGCAGTAGCTCCGCGGGCTTCAGCCGCTCAAGCTCCCCGGCGAGCGCACTGCGACCCTGCCCCTCGAGCACGCTGAAGCGTCCCGCCGCAAGATCAAGCCACGCGAGGCCAAAGCGGTCGGCATCGCGCAGGAGGGCAGCGATGAGGGTGTCCTGGCGTTCATTGAGGAGCGCCGCATCGGTCACTGTGCCGGGGGTGACGATGCGCACCACCTGCCGCTCAAGCGGCCCCTTGGCGGCCCCCGGCTCGGAGAGCTGCTCGCAGATCGCAACGCTCTCGCCGCGGCGTACGAGCTTGGCGAGGTAACTCTCGACGGCATGAAACGGCACGCCGGCCATCGGGATGGGCGCACCCGCGGACTGGCCGCGTGCGGTGAGGGTGATGTCCAGGAGAGCCGCGGCGCGGCGTGCGTCCTCGTAGAACAGCTCGTAGAAGTCCCCCATGCGGTAAAAGAGCAGCAGGTCCGGATGCTCGCTCTTGATGCGCAGGTACTGCTGCATCATCGGGGTGTGTTTCGGGTGAACCACGTCGTTCATGGGTGCGCGAAGGCTACCCCAAGACGCGCCCCGGCGCCCCGGCCGGCTACCGGCCGGGTGTGCCGCTGGGGTAGCCTCACACACCTATGGTGAGTGATCCGGAACTGTACGAGCTTGCGGCGCGGGTCGCGATTAAGTTGCGCGCCGCCGAGCGGCACCTCGTGACCGCCGAGTCCTGCACCGGGGGCTGGGTGGCGAAGGCGCTGACGGACATCCCGGGCAGTTCCCAGTGGTTCGAGTGCGGCTACGTGACGTACTCGAACGCCGCCAAGATGCGCGACCTGGGTGTCGCGGGCGCCACGCTCGAGCGCTTCGGTGCGGTGAGTGAGCAGGTGGTGCGGGAGATGGCCGAGGGGGCATTGCGCGTGGCCGGCGCCAGCGTCGCGCTGGCCGTCAGCGGTATCGCGGGGCCCGACGGGGGCACGCCCGGCAAGCCCGTGGGCACCGTGTGGTTCTGTGCCGCCGCGCGCCAGGGGGCGGCGATCGACATCATTGCCGAGGAGAAGCTCTTTGGTGGCGAGCGCGCGTTCGTGCGCAGCCGCTCGGTGCAGCACGCCTTGCGGCTCATCCTGCGTCTGGATCTGCCGGTGCAGCTCGAGGCAAGTCCGCGCGCGGATACGCCGTGAGGCCGCCGCTGCGTGCGCCCGCGCGGCGACTGTTCTTTGCGCTCTGGGCCACCGCCGAGGAGCGCCGGGCACTCAGTGCCGCGGCGGCGGCGGCGGTCGGCACCAGCGGCGGCCGCGCGGTGCCGGAGGAGAACCTGCACGTCACGCTCGCTTTTCTGGGGCAGGTGCCGGCGGCGCGCACCACCGAGCTCGCCGCACTCGCGCACCGCGTCGGCACCAACGGGGCGCTTGCGGGAACTCCGTTGGTTCTGCAGTTCGAGAGGCTCGCTTACTGGCACGCGCCGCAGATCCTGGTCGCTTTGAGCACCGCGGGGGCCGCCGCCGCGGCGCTCGCGGCGGCGCTCCAGCGCGAGGCGAGCGCGGCCGGTTTTCTTCCGGATCTCAAGCCCTTCCGCGCACATGTCACGGTAGCACGCAAGGTTACGCACGCCGCGGCGAGCACGCCGCTGCCGAGCGTGTCGTGGAAGTGCGCGGAGTTCGCGCTCGTGGAGAGCCGCACCATCGCTACGGGCTCCGTATACAGTGTCCTTGAATCGTATCTACTGGGTAAGCGGGAGAAACTGCGCACACAGCGCTGAAAGAGCGCGCGTGACGCGCTCCGGGCGCGGTATCTTTGTGTGATAATTAGCGGCGAAATTTCGCTTCGCTCCACCACACTCACGGGGAAGCCGCAGATGGAAGACAACCGCAAGAAGGCACTCGCCGCCGCCCTCGGCCAGATCGAAAAGCAGTTCGGCAAGGGCTCAGTGATGCGCCTGGGCGACGCTCCTTCCAGCTACGACGTGGAGGCCGTGTCCACCGGCTCGCTCGGGCTGGACATTGCGCTCGGCATCGGTGGCTTGCCACGCGGGCGGGTCGTGGAGATCTTTGGCCCGGAGTCTTCGGGCAAGACCACACTCTCGCTGCAAGTCATCGCTGAGGTACAGCGCGCCGGCGGAACGGCGGCTTTCGTGGACGCCGAGCACGCGCTCGATCCGGCCTATGCCGGCAAGCTCGGTGTGAACATCACGGACCTTCTGGTTTCGCAGCCCGATACCGGTGAGCAGGCGCTGGAGATCACCGACATGCTGGTGCGCTCGAACGCCGTGGACATCGTGGTTATCGACTCCGTCGCAGCGCTCACGCCGAAGGCTGAGATCGAGGGCGAGATGGGCGAGATGCAGATGGGGCTGCACGCGCGGCTCATGTCGCAGGCGCTGCGCAAGCTCACCGGCAACATCAGCCGCTCCAACACCATCGTCGTATTCATCAACCAGATCCGCATGAAGATCGGGGTGATGTTCGGCAACCCCGAGACGACCACCGGCGGCAACGCGCTCAAGTTCTACGCCTCGGTGCGCCTGGATATTCGCCGTATCGGCGCGATCAAGAACGGCGAAGAGGTCACCGGCAACATGACGCGCGTGAAGGTGGTGAAGAACAAGGTGGCACCGCCGTTTCGCGAGGCGGAATTCGAGATCATGTACGGTCAGGGGATCTCGCGCGAGGGCGAGATCATCGAGCTCGCGAGCGCCCAGGGCATCATCGAAAAATCCGGCGCCTGGTATGCCTACAAAGGCAACCGCATCGGCCAGGGCAAGGACAACGCCCGCGCGTATTTGCTGGCCAACAAAGAGGTCGCGCGCGAGATCGAGGAGCAGGTGCGCGCCCGTCTCTTGCCGCCGCGGCAGGAGCGTCGCACCGATCAAGCGGCGAACTCTGCCTGAGCTGACCCGCCTCAGCGGCCCGGCGCGCGATCGGCCACCGCAGCGGAGCCAGGCGCGCCAGGGGATCTGCGGCTGCCGCACAGCCACGACCCACGGCAACTTTCGGTCAGGATCACAAGAATCCTGCCCGGCATCGGCTGCGTGGCCTGCAGTTAC
>DATHLO010000056.1:0-16463 GCA_035488075.1 Steroidobacteraceae bacterium
GCCCAGGAGGGTTACGCGATCGAGCTCGAGTTGGATGCTTCGGGTCCGCCGGTGTTGAACGGCGTGGCGGGCTTTAGCGCCAAGTCGGCGCAGGCGGGCGATGCGAGTTACTACTACTCGCTGCCGCGCGTCGCCGTGCACGGGCGTCTGCTGCGAGCGGGTGAGCCGCTGGCAGTGCAGGGCCTCGCCTGGTTCGACCGCGAATGGGGCAGCGGGGGACTCGGGCCGCAAGAGGTGGGATGGGACTGGTTCGCGCTGCAGCTGAATGACGGCGCGGCGCTCATGTTCTACGCGCTGCGCGATCGCGACGGTGCCCGCGATCCGCACAGCGCCGGCACGTGGATCGAGCCTTCCGGTGCTGCGCAGCGCCTCGGCGCGAGTGCGGTGAGGATCGAGGTCACCGCGGCGTGGCTGAGCCCCGCAGGCGTGCGCTACCCGGGCGCCTGGCGCGTGCGCGTGCCTGAGCTTGCGCTTGACCTCACGGTGCGGCCGGTGCTGGCGAATCAGGAGCTGACAGGCACGCCGCGTTACTGGGAGGGTGCGGTGGATGTGAGTGGCCGCAGCGGGGGGCGCACGGTCGGCGGCCGCGGCTACGTGGAACTGGTCGGTTATCCTCAGGAACGCTGAAAGCCACGCGCCACTGGCGCTGTGACGCGCCTTGGCCGATCATGAGCGCCGGTTTTTTTGCACGTTACCTAACTTCCAGTACTGGAGATGATCATGCGACGCTTACTCGTTGCGGCTGCGACCGCGGCCCTGATTACGCTGCCGGTGTACGCCGCGCTGCCCGACGGCGCCAAGGCACCTGACTTCACCACCGAGGCCTCCCTCGCCGGCAACGACTTCAAGTTCTCCCTCGCCGATGCGCTGAAGAAGGGACCGGTGGTGCTGTACTTCTACCCGGCCGCCTTTACACCCGGCTGCACGACCGAGGCGCATGACTTCGCCGAGGCCACCGCGAAGTTCAACGCCCTGGGGGCCACGGTTATCGGCGTGTCGCACGATCCGATCGAGAAGCTCAACAAGTTCTCGGTGAGCGAGTGTCGCAACAAGTTTGCGGTGGCCTCGGATGCCGACGGCAGCATCATGAAGGCTTACGACTCGGTGTTGCTCAGCCACCCCGAGTACGCGAACCGCACCTCCTACGTCATCGCCCCGACGGGCGTGATCATCTACTCCTACACCGCCATGGCCCCTGACCAGCACGTCGCCAACACCATGGCGGCCGTGCAGAAGTGGCAGGACGCGCACAAGAAGAGCTAACCCGCGCAACGCTGCGCGTGGCGGGCGCGTCCAAGCGTCCGCCCCGCGGCGGCGCGCACTTTCAGGCCAGATCGGCGAGCGCCGCGGGCACGTGCCGCCGCAGGAGCAGGTTGCGCGCTTCCCACTCATCCGCCGGGGCGAGCTCGGTGAGGAAGCTCACCTCCCCGCCGGCGAGCAGCGCGATCGGCACCCCGTCGCGATAGAGCACGCGGTTGCCGCTTAAGGAGGGCAGGCGCGCGCCCGGGGTGAGGATGCCGACCAGATTCAGCGGATCGGCGCCGGAGAACGACAGCATGTGATTGTCGAGCTGCTTGCGGCGCGCATCGCGCAGCAGCGCGATGGCCTCGGGCGCGGCGTACTGCTCGCCGCTGAAGCCGGCGATGAAGCGTCCGCCGCGGATCTCGCCGCGCGCTTCCAGCCGCCGGCAGCACATGAGCAGGTCACGCCACGGCGGCAGCCAGTCCGCCTCGCGCGTCAGCAGCCGCCAGAAGAGCACGCCCCAGCGGCGCAGGAGCGTACGCACCACCTGTTCGGTCGCTTCCTCGTCGAGCGCACGCTCGGGCGCCGCCGCGCCGCCGGGACGCGCAATCAGCGACCAGCGTCCGGCCGCGTCCATGCCAAAGAGCGCAAGACGCCGGCGCCGTCGCCCGGCAGCCCCGCCCTGACGGCGATCGGCCGGCAGGAGCAGCGCCCGCAGGCCGGCAAAACTGTCCGAGTTGACGATGCCTAGCGCTACGAGTTCACCCAGGGCCTCCTCGGCCTGCGTCGGCAGCAGCGCACTGCCAGCGGCGATCTCATCGAAGAAGGACGCTCCGTGGGTCGCGAGGTACTGCGCCACACGCTGCGCGGCGGCCGAGCGATGCTGCGCATCGGGTGCGCCGCTCAGGCTCGACCACAGACGCAGGTTGCGCCGTGCGAGCAGCACGATCGGCGTGGCGCGCACCGGGGCCGCGCCGCGCTGCGCATCCCCGCGCCGGGGCGCAAGCCGCGTCCACACGAAGCGCCCGGCGAGGCACTGCTCATCGAGCCACGCGGGCTCGTACTCACTGATGCGGTTCGGGAGGATCTCGGTTTCCCAGGCGCTCGCGGCGGCCTCGAACCCTTCCAGCTGCGCAAGGATCGCGCCCACCGCGTCCGGGCCCTCCATGCGTCCGGCCGGCGTCACGCGCTGCCACTCGAAAAGGAAGCGCAGAAAGTCGCGTGCCTCGATGGGCTCGATCTCCGCGCGCAGCCGCTTGACGGTGTAGCGGTGGATGCGCGCGAGCAGGCGTCGCTCGCACCACTCCGCGGCCGCCGCGGCGTCGGCCGAGAAGGCGCCGCGCATCGCAAAACCCTCCGCCTGCAAAACCGCGAGCGCGCCCCCGATGCGCGCAGCGGACAGCCCGAGCGAGGCGCCGATCGCCGCAGCGGTGGTGGGACCTAAGCCCTCCAGGCGCCCGCGCACGATCTCGGTGAGTGCCGCCTCCGCAGTAACGCCCTGGTCGTAGGGCGCCGGGGCGGTAACGGGCGGCGCATAGGTCGCCTCGGGAAAGAGCGCGGCAAACAGCGGCAGCCGTTCAGCCGTGATCCAAAGCGCCATCCCCTGGAAGGTGAGCTGCGTGACGCGCCGCTGCGCGCCAAGCTCCGCCAGCAGCGCCAGCCAGCCAGGGCCGCTGTCCGCTTCCGCAGCCGTCAGGTACGTCAGCCACAGGAGCGCATCGTGCAGCTCATCGGCGCCGCCCGCATCGGGCCACGCTTCCGCGCGCACGCGCGCGATCGCCTCCGGATCGAGCTTGCCGATGTCCGCTGCGCTTTGCGGATCCATCCAGCGGCGGCTCATGACCGCCTGGGTGCGGCGCTCCTCGAGCGGCGCATCGTCCAGATACGCGTACGGCCGCGCCGAGAGCACCTCCAGCGCCAGCGGCGAAGGCTCGGTGAGATCGCGCGCAATCACCTGGATATGGCCCGCCTCCAGTGCCCGCAGGAGCCGCTCGAAGCCCTGGATGTCCATGGCCTCTTCGAGGCAGTCGCGGATCGCCTGGCGCACCAGCGGGTGCTCGGGGATCTCGAGCTCCCCGGGCAGGTTCTCCGCGCACGCGACCTGGTCGGGGAAGATCGCGGTGAGCAGGTCCTCGGCCGCCATGCGCGCGAGCGGTGCCGGCACTTTCTTGCCGTTGCGAAAGCGCGGCAGGGCGAGCGCGATCGTCGCGCTCCAGCGCCAGCGCACCGGAAACATCGGCGCGGCACACAGCGCCTGCACCAGCAGCGGCCGCACGGTGTTGGAGTGCAGGTAGCGGGCAACCTCGGCGAGCTCGAAGCTGTGCGCGGTGGTGAGCGAGAGCACGATGGTGTCCTCGGTCGCGGCCGCCTGCAGCTCGAAGTTGAAGGAGCGACAGAAGCGTTTGCGCAGCGCGAGTCCCCAGGCCCGATTGATGCGGCTGCCGAAGGGGGAGTGGATGACGAGCTGCATGCCGCCCGCCTCATCGAAGAAGCGCTCGAAGATGAGGGTGCGCTGGGTCGGCAGCGCCCCGAGCGCGCCGCGCCCGGCGGCAAGGTAACTCACCAGCTGCACCGCGGCGGGCGCGGCCACGCCGGTGGCGCCGATCACCCAGGCGGTCGCTGACTCCAGTCCCGCCTCCAGCTGCGCTTCGAGCTCCTCGCGCAATCGCGAGACGCTCAGCGACAGCTCGTCGCTGCGCCCGGGGGCCTCACCGAGCCAGAACGGAATCGAGGGCGGTTCCCCGTGCGCGTCCTCCACACGGATGCGCCCCTGCTCGACGCGCAGGATGCGGTAGGAGACGTTACCGAGCTGGAACACATCCCCCTGCAGGCTCTCGACCGCGAAGTCCTCATTCACCGTGCCCACAAACTGCGCCTGCGGCTCGAGGATCACCTGATAGTCGGCGCTGTCCGGAATGGTCCCGCCGGAGGTGATCGCGGTGAGGCGGGCGTTGCGCCGCCCTTTCACGAGCTGGTTCACCGCGTCGTGGTAGAGGAGGGCGCCGTGGCGCCCGCGGCGCGTGCTGTAGCCTTCGGCGAGCATGCGCAGCACCTCATCGAACTCTGCCCGCGCAAGCTCGCGATACCCGTAAGCCCCGCGCACCAGGGCGAACAGCTCCTCCTGCGGCCACTCGCGTGCAGCGACCTCGGCCACGATCTGCTGTGCGAGCACGTCGAGGGGCTTGCCGGGCATCACCAGCCGGTCGAGCTCGCCGCGGCGCACCGCGGCGATGAGCGCGGTGCATTCGACGAGGTCATCGCGCGAGAGCGGGAAGAGCCGCCCCTTGGGCGTGCCCCCCACCGAGTGGCCGGAGCGGCCGACGCGCTGCAGGAAGGCGGCGATCGAGCGCGGCGAGGCGATCTGACACACGAGATCCACCTCGCCGATGTCGATGCCGAGCTCGAGTGAGGCGGTGGCGACCAGCGCCCGCAGCTCACCGGCCTTCAGCCGTTGCTCGGCCTTCAGACGCGACTCCTTCGCCATGCTGCCGTGGTGCGCGGTGACGTACGCTTCGCCCAAGCGCTCGGACAGATGGCGCGCGAGCCGCTCGGCCTGGCGGCGCGTGTTGACGAACACCAGCGTCGTGCGGTGCTCGCTCACCAGTTGCGCGAGCCGGTCGTAGATCTGCGTCCACACCTCCCCCGACATCACCGCTTCGAGCGGGGAGGCGGGGATCTCCAGCTGCAGGTCGCGCTCGCGCACGTGCCCGGCGTCAATGATGGCGCAGTCGGCACGCCCGTCGGGCAGCAGGTTACGCGTGCCGACGAGGAAGCGCGCCACGTCCTCGATCGGTTTTTGCGTCGCCGACAGCCCCACGCGTGTGAGCTTGCGCGCGGCGAGCGACTCGAGCCGCTCGAGGGTCAGCGCCAGGTGCACACCGCGTTTGCTGCCGGCCATGGCGTGGATCTCATCCACGATCACCGTGCGCGTGCTCGAGAGCATCTGCCGGCCGGACTGCGATCCCATGAGGATGTAGAGCGACTCGGGCGTGGTCACCACGATGTGCGGCGGCCGGCGACGCATGGCCGCACGCTCGTGCTGCGGCGTGTCGCCGGTGCGCACGAAGGTGCGGATGTCGAGTGCCGGCAGCCCCAGCGCCGCCAACTCCTCGCGGATACCGGCCAGGGGCGCCTCGAGGTTCTTGTGGATGTCGTTCGAGAGCGCCTTCAGCGGCGAGACGTACACGACGGTGGTCTCGTCGGCGAGTGCGCCGTTCGCTACCCCCTCGCGCACCAGGCTATCCAGCACGGCAAGAAACGCGGCGAGCGTTTTACCCGAGCCGGTGGGCGCGGCGATGAGCACGTGACGCTGCGCGGCGATCGCCGGCCACGCCGCTTGCTGGGCCGCGGTGGGCGCGGCAAACGTGCGGCTGAACCAGTGGGCGACGGCCGGGTGAAAGTCAGGCAGCATGGGGTAATTGAAGCACACCGGAGTGCCCAGGAGGAGCTTGGCCGCGCGGCGCGCGCTCCCGTACAGTGAGCGCAGCGCCGCTCCCCTGTATGAACGATTGTGCCGCGGCGGCGGCGGCGCGGAAGATGCCTCGCACACACCTGCGCTGCGGTAATTACCCGATGCCGACCGCGAAGAGCTTCTGCCGGTTCTGTCACGCCAACTGCGCGATCGAGGTGGACATCGAGGCCGGGCGCGCGTGCGCGGTGCGCGGTGATACATCCGATCCGCTCTTCGGTGGCTACACCTGCATGAAGGGCCGTGAACTTCCGGCGCAGACTTATCATCCGCAGCGCCTGCTGCATTCCCTGAGGCGCGATGCGGCCGGAGCGTTCGCGCCGATCGGCAGCGAGCAGGCACTGGATGAGATCGCCGCGCGCCTCGCGGATATTCGTGCGCGCCATGGCCCACGCGCGATCGCCACCTACTGCGGCACCTACGCGTTCATGAACTCCGCGGCGCTCGCGGTCGCGGCTGGTTTCCACCAGGGCCTCGGCAGCCCGAGCTTCTACACGAGCGTCACCATCGATCAGCCGGCCAAGGTGTACACCTGGTCACGCGTCGGCGCGTGGCTCGGCGGCCCGCAGGCCTTCTCGCAGTCGCACGTCACGATGATGATCGGCAACAATCCGCTCACCTCGCACTATGCGTGGCAGGGCAGCGTGCCGCCGTTCTCGCCCTCGCGCCGTCTGCGCGATGCCAAGGCGCGCGGCATGAAGCTGATTTGCGTCGATCCGCGGCGCACCATGGTCGCGCAGCTCGCCGACATCCATCTGCAGGTGCGTCCCGGTGAGGACGCGACGCTGCTCGCGGCGATGCTGCGCGTGATCCTGGACGAGGGGTTGCACGATCGCGACTTCTGCGCGCGCCACGTGGACGGGCTCGCGCTGCTGCACGCGGCGCTGGCGGACTTTACGCCCGCGTACGCCGCGCGCCGCGCCGACGTACCGCTCGTGGATCTGCTCAACGCCGCGCGCCTCTTCGCACGCGGCCCGCGCGGGGTGGCAACGACGGGCACCGGGGCGGAGATGTCCCCCAACGGCACGCTCACCGAGCATCTGGTGATCGCGCTCAACACAGTTTGTGGCCGCTTCTGCCGCGAAGGTGAGGTGGCGCCCTTCCCGCGCGTGCTGAGCGCCGCCACCCCGCGCAAGGCCCAGGTGCTGCCGCCGAAGCCGCTGTGGGGGGAGGGGTTTGCACCGGCGCGCGTGCGCAAGCTCACGCAGCTCGGCGCGGAGATGCCGGCCGCGGTGGCGGCGGATGAGATCCTCACGGCGGGCGAGGGACAGGTGCGCGCGCTGCTGTGCATCGGCGGCAACCCGCTCGTGGCCTGGCCCAACCAGCAGAAGGTCGAGCGCGCGCTGCGCAGTCTTGAGCTGCTGGTGTGCGTCGACATCAAGCTTGCGCAGACCGCGCAGCTGGCCCACTACGTGATCGCCCCGAAAGTGAGTCTCGAGCGCGATGACATCGCCACCGCCCCGGAGGTTTTTTACGAGGAGCCGTACGCGCGCTACGCCGAGGCACTGCTCGAGCCCCCGGGCGACGTCATCGATGAATGGGAGTTCTTCTGGGGGCTGGCACGGCGGCTCAACATCGCGATCGCGACCGCAGGGGGTCCCCTGCCGCTCGAGCGCAAGCCCTCGAAGTTCGAAGTGCTGGAGAAGATCACCCACGGCTGCCGCGTGCCGCTCGCACGCGTGCGCGCCGAGACACGCGCGGGCGGGCGCATCTTCCCGGAGGCGGCCCTTACCGTGCAGCCGGCCGATGCCGGCGCCGACGGCCGGCTGCAACTGTCTCCCGCGGGCGTGGCCGCGGACCTGGCGCGCCTGCGTGCGCAGGCCCTGGATGAGGAGGGCCGCGCGTTTGATCCGAAGTGGCCGGCCACGCACTTGCTCATCTGCCGCCGCACGCGCCAGTTCTTCAATTCCACCGGCCAGGATCTGCAGCGCCTGCGCGCCAAGGGCAGCACCAATCACGCGCACATGCACCCGCAGGACCTCGCCGGCCTCGGGGCGCGCGAGGATGACCTGCTGGAAATCTCGACCCCGCACGCCCGCATTGTCGGCGTCGCCAAGGCGACCGCGGACTTGAAGCCCGGGGTGATCTCCATGGCGCATGCCTTCGGCGCGCGCGGCGATGACGCGGCGGCGGTACGCGCCTACGGCGCCTCCACCAACCGCCTGGTGAATGACGAGCAGGACTACGATCCGATCACCGGCGCCTGCCGGCAAAGCGCCATCGCGGTGCGGGTGAGGCGCCTTAACAACACCTGACAATGTGTCTGATGCCCGCGTCCGTAAAAGGGGAGTAAAGTGTCAGGCCCTCCCCGTGAACGCTTGAGGGTGTGTGAGGATGTGGGAAGAGAGTCTGGAGGCGGCCGCCCGACGCAAGCTGGTGTGGCTGGTGGGCGCGGTGGTGGTGGTCGCCATCGCGGTCGGGGGCTGGCTCTGGTACCGCTCACACGAGGCGGCACCGGCCGTGCCGGTGCAGGCAGCGGCGCCTGCGCCACCGCCCTCTAGCGAGGCGCAAATCTCGCACCCGATTCCCGCGGAGGCAGACGCTGCGGCGCTGCCCGCGCTCAACGACAGCGACCCGGTGGCGCACGATTCCCTCGCCGGCGTGATCGGCCGCGAGCCGGTCGAACAGTTTCTCGTACCGCAGAACATCGTGCGCCACATCGTGGTGACGGTGGATAACCTGCCGCGCAAGAAGCTCGCGGTGGAGCTGCGGCCCGTGAAGCCCACCCCCGGACAGACCGTCACCGCAACGCAGGGGGAGCTGACCACCCTGAGTCCTGACAACTTCGCGCGCTACGCGCCCCTCATGCGCGTGCTCGAGAAGACCGACGTGAAGGCGCTCGCCGTCGTGTACCAGCGACTCTACCCGCTGTTCCAGCAGGCCTACGAAGATCTGGGCTATCCGGGCAAGTACTTCAACGACCGTCTGGTCGAGGTCATCGATCAGCTGCTGCAGACCCCGGAAGTCACGACACCGATCCAGCTCACGCAGCCGAAGGTGTTCTACGAATATGCGGACCCGGATCTGGAGAACCGCCCGGCCGGTCAGAAGCTGCTGATCCGCATGGGGCCGGCGAACGAGCGGCTCATCAAGGCGAAGTTGCGCGACTTTCGGGCCGAGATCGTCAAGAAAAAATAAAGCCGCGCCGCTGCGGCCGGATCCAACATGAGCGACGCGACTGTGATCAACGAGGCTGATCTGGCGAAACCCCTGGCGCAGCTGCGCTCGGTGCTGATCGCGGGCGAGACGCTCGAAGCATTCGCGGTCCAGCGGCGCATCTTCGCCCTCACGCACCGCCGCCTGCTCATCGCGGCCACGAGCGGCCGCCTGGTGGTGCTCACCCGCAAGCTCCTCGGGGGCTTCGACGTCACCACGATCCGCTGGCAGGACCTGGAGGAAGTCACGCTGCACGTGGGCGTCTTCAGCGCCGATCTTGCGCTGCGCGCCGGCCGGGCGACCGATCTGGCCTCCCTCGGTACCCAGGGCGCCCAGGGGGCGGCATTTACCGGTCTGCGCAAGGATCAGGGCCAGGCGGTCTACCGCATCTGCCAGACCCAGGATCAGGCCTGGCGCGAGAAGCGCCGGGTGCGCGAGCTCGAGGAGCTGCGCGCACGCTCGGGCGGCATCCAGGTGACCTCCGGTGCGGTCATGGGCGCGAGCGGCACGGACGCGGATGCGGTGCGGCGCCTGCAGGAGGCCAAGCAGCTCCTGGACGCCAAGCTCATCACCGATGCGGAGTACGAGGCGATCAAGGCGAAAATCGTCTCCTGAAGCGCTCGTATCCACAGGTAATCCACAAGCGATCCACAGCCGAGCTGCGCTAGGCTTCATCCCATGGCCATCCGCTTTCGCCGCCGCCCGCCACCGGCAAACGAAGTGCTCGGCGTGTACACGTTTCCGAGTCGCACCGTGCAGGTGCTGAAGACGCAGGACGACCGCATTCTGTGGACCTGCGACTGCGACAAGTTCCGGCGCCAGTCCGATCAGCGCGAACCGCTGTGGTGCAAGCACATCGCCAAGGCCGCCGCGCGGCGCTCGCTCGAGCGCATGACGCGCCGCGTCGCCGTTTCCGACCGCGACCTCGGCTCCTAGTACCCCCCGGAAGGCAGCGGGCGCGGGAGCACCCTACGCGTCGATCAGTCCGTGGCGGATGGCAATGAGCGTCAGTTCGGACTGATTGCCGACGCCGAGCTTCTGCTTGATGTTGTACAGGTGCGTGCCGATGGTGGAGGCGGAGAGCTTCAGATCCTCGGCGATGCGCTGCACGGTGTGGCCGCTCGCCAGCCGCACGAACACTTCGAACTCGCGCTCCGAGAGCCGCTCGAGCGGGGACTTGCCCGTGCCGTCGGCCTCCGACACGGCGAGCTTGCGCGCCAGTTCCGCGTCCAGATAGCGCTTGCCGGCGGCCACCGTGGTGATCGCCTCGAGCAGAGCCTCCGGGGCGCTGCGCTTGGAGAGAAAGCCGCGCGCGCCCTCGCGCAGCGCGCGCTGCGCATGCAGGGGGTCATCATGGGCCGAGAGCGTAAGCACGCGCGCCTCGGGGTGGTGGGCGCGGATGCGGCGCAGCGCCTCCAGCCCCCCCATGCCCGGCATGGCGAGGTCCATGACCACAACGTCGGGGGCGAGTTCGTCGAAACGCTTGCAGGCACTCTCGCCGCTGTCGGCTTCGCCGACCACGGTGGTTCCCGGGTGGGCCTGCAGCAGCAGCCGAAAGCCGGTGCGCACCACGGCGTGATCATCCACCAGCAACACGCGAATCATGTGCCCCCCAGCGGGATCTCGGCCGTGAGGCACACCCCGTGTGGCTGCTGATTGCGCACGCTCAAGGCTCCCCCCAGATGCTCGACGCGCTCGGTGAGGCCGCGCAGCCCGAAATGTCCGGGCCGCGACCAGTGCTCGGGCAGTCCAATCCCGTCATCGGTCACCGCCACGCGCAGCCGCTCGCCGCTCGCGCGCACATCGATGGTGACACGTGTCGCCTGGGCATGGCGCACGGCATTGACCAGCCCTTCCTGCACCACGCGGTACACCGCGAGCGTGACGCTCGCACCAAGATCCGCCGGCAACTGCTGCTCGAGCACGAGCTGCGGGGTGGCGTGCCGGCGCTGCCAGTCGCGCACCAGGCTCGCCAGGGTCTGTTCAAGCCCGAGGGTATCGAGCGAGAGCGGCGTGAGGCGCGGAATCAGCCCGTGCATGGCGTCGTACAGACGTGCGGCCTCCTCGGAGATCAGGCGCGCGGCATCGCGCTGCGTGCCGTCGGCTGACTGCGTGGCGATCGCGAGCGCGAGGCTGCGGATGGCGGTGACGGACTGACCGAACTCATCGTGCAGTTCGTGCGCGATCGCGCGGCGCTCCTCTTCGACGCTCTGCTCGACCAGGAGCGCAAGTTCGCGCCGCTCTTCCAGCCGTGTGCGCGCCTCGCGCGCCTCGCGCTCCGCGCGCACGTTGTCCTGGACCGCTTCGGCCATGCGGTTGAAGGCTCCGCCGATGGCGCGTGCTTCGGCACCGGCCAGGGGCGGCAGGCGGTAGGTCAGATCCCCGTGCTGCAGGCGCTGCAGGCCCTGCACGATCACCGGAAAAGGCGCCAGCGCCCGCTCCACCAGCCAGAACGCGAGCGCGCTCACCGCAGCGAGCAGCAGGACTGCGATCGTGACGAGACGGGTGAGCTCGTCCCACGCATCCAGTATGGCGCGCGAGGGCTCCGCATCGATCGCCAGCTGCGCCCCATCGGGCAGCGCGAACAGCTGCCGCGCCGGGTGCGGCGCCAGCAGGCGGAAAAACCACTGCGGTGCCTCGCGCCCGGCTTTGTAGGAGGCCGGCGGGGAGTGGTAGAGCACGGCCCCGTTCGCGCCGCGCAAGGTGATGTCGTTCGCGCGCACGTGGCCGACCTGGGCGAGCAGGTGCTGCACGGCCGGCGTTCCGCCGCTCTCGGCGTAGCTTTGGGCCAAGTTCCCGAGCATCTGGGCGGCCACGCGGTTCGCGGCCTCGATCTCCTCGCGGATGGAGGAGCGGGTGGCGCGCAGCTCATCCGCGGCCAAAACGATGATGAAGACCCCGGTAAGGCCGGTCAGCACCAGATTGAGGCGAGTCCGCAGCTTCATCAAAGGCTTACGGGCGCGTGGCGGGCCGCCCCAGGGGCGCGGCCGTCCGGGGCGGAACTCAAGAAAATCATGAAACTACCTTCATGACGCTGCGCTGTACGTCCGGGACGGCGTCGCGGAGGATACACTGGCCTTGTCGAGATTGAGCAATGGGTAACAGGAGTACGAACCATGCGTTGGGAAACCCCACAGGCGATTGATTTCCGTTTCGGTATGGAAATCACCATGTACATCGCGAATCGGTAAAGACAGGTTCGGGCTGGGAGCCTGGTACTTCAGGCTCCGTAAGCCTTTTGATGGGCGCGTGACCCGGCTGGCGCCCGATCCTCACAGTGAAAATTCGGGTACTGGGGTCTGCTGCCGGAGGTGGCTTTCCTCAGTGGAACTGCAACTGCCGTAACTGCTCCGGCGTACGCACCGGAACCCTGCGAGCTCAGGCTCGCACCCAATCCTCGATCGCAGTGTGCGGCCCTGACACGCACGCCTGGGCGCTCGTGAACGCATCCCCGGACATCTTAAGGCAGCTGCAGGCCAACCCCGTGCTGCAGCCGGCACGTGCGCCACGCGACACCGCGATCGCCGGCATCGTGCTGGTGGATGGCCAGATCGACCACACCACCGGTCTTTTCATGCTGCGCGAGTCGACGCGGCCGCTCGCCATCTGGTGCACCGACAACGCCTATGCGGATCTCACACGCGGTAACCCGATCTTCGGGGTGCTCGGGCATTACTGCGGCATCGAGCGGCGCGTGCTGCGCGCCGACGGCAGCGCCTTTGAAGTGGCGCACGTCGCAGGCGTCGAGTGGCGCGCGCTCGCGGTGCCCTCCAAGCCCGCACCTTACTCCCCGCACCGTGAGCAGCCGCAGCCCGGCGACAACGTCGCGCTGGCGCTGCGCGATGCGGCGAGCGGCCGCTCGCTCGTGTACGCGCCCGGCTTAGGCTCGATGGAGGAGAGCGTGTGGAGCGCGATGTGCGCGGCCGATTGCGTGCTCGTAGATGGTACCTTCTGGAGCGACGAGGAGATGATCGGTCTGGGCATGTCGCGCAAGCGCGCACGCGAGATCGGCCATCTGCCGCAAAGCGGACCCGGCGGCATGCTCGAGTGGCTCGCGCGGCTGCCCGAGCGCACGCGTCGCATTCTGATCCACGTAAACAATACCAACCCGATTCTCGACGAGGACTCCGCCGAGCGCGCGACGCTCACGGCGCAGCGCGTCGAGGTGGCCAGCGATGGCCTGGAGCTTGAGCTGTGAGCGAGACGCCCTGGACGCGCACCGAGTTCGAGCGGCAGCTGCGCGAGCGCGGTCGCGCCTATCACATCCACCATCCGTTCAACGTGATGCTCAACACCGGCAAGGCAACCCCGGTGCAGATCCGCGGCTGGGTGGCCAACCGCTACTACTACCAGATCAACATCCCGGTGAAGGACGCGGCCATCCTCGCCAACTGCGACGAGCGCGAGGTGCGGCGCAACTGGGTGCAGCGCATCCTCGATCACGACGGCCACGGCGATGATCCGGGCGGCATCGACTCCTGGCTGCGCCTGGCGGAGGCGGTCGGACTGCAGCGTGCGGAAGTTGAGAGCCTGGACGCGGTGCTGCCGGGCGTGCGCTTCGCGGTCGATGCCTACGTGAACTTCGCGCGCCGCGCGCCCTGGCCCGAAGCGGTGTGCGCCTCACTCACCGAGCTCTTCGCCCCGGAGATCCACAAACAGCGCCTGGCCACCTGGCCCGAGTACTATCCGTGGATCGAGCTCGCCGGGCTGAAGTACTTCCAGAGCCGCGTGAGCCTCGCACGCCGCGACGTGGAGTTCGGCCTGGCCGTGACGCTCGAGCGCTTCCGCACCCGCGCGGAGCAGGAGCGTGCGCTGGAAGTGCTGCAGTTCAAGCTCGACGTGCTGTGGCAGATGAACGACGCCATGGGGCTGGCCTACGGGGTGAAGTCTTGAGCGAGCTGCCCGGCACGAGCGTGCTTGCCATCGGCCACGGCATGCGCCTGCAATGGGAGCCGGCGCAGGAAGCGCACGTGCTGCTGTACCCTGAGGGTATGGTGAAGTTAAACGGCAGCGCCGGGGCGATCATGAGCCGCTGCGACGGGGAGCGCACGCTCGCTGAGATCGTGACGGACCTTGAGCACACCTTCGGCACGAGCGGGCTGAGCGCGGATGTGCAGGCCTTCGTCGCCTACGCGCTGCAGAAACGCTGGCTGCAGGTGCGCGAGTGAGCGCCGCAGCGCCGCCCACCGCGCAGGGCGCACGGGTCCCCGGGCCGCCGCTGTGGCTGCTGCTCGAGCTCACCTACCGCTGCCCGCTGCACTGCGTGTTCTGCTACAACCCGACCGAGTTCGCCCAGGCGGGCGCGGAACTTAACACCGCGGAGTGGCTGCGCGTGCTGCGCGAGGCGCGCGCGCTCGGGGCCGTGCAGCTCGGGCTCTCGGGCGGGGAGCCGCTGGTGCGCGAGGATCTCGAGCAGATCGTCACCGAGGCCCACGGGCTGGGTTTCTACACCAACCTCATCACCTCCGGCGTCGGCATGAGCGAGGCGCGCATCAGGGCGCTGAAGGCTGCGGGCCTCGATCACATCCAGTTGTCCTTCCAGGACAGCACGCGCGAGATGAACGATTTCCTGAGCAGCACGCGCACCTTTGACCTGAAGGCCAAGGTCGCCGCGCTCATTCGCTCGCACGACTACCCGATGGTGCTCAACGTCGTCCTGCACCGGCACAACATCGAGCACGTCGGGGAGATCCTGGCGATGGCCGAGGGCATGGGGGCGCAGTACGTGGAACTCGCCAACACGCAGTACTACGGCTGGGCGTGGCTGAATCGCGCCGAGCTCCTGCCCAGCCGCGCGCAGCTTGAGCACGCCGAGGAGGTGACCGCGGCGTTCCGCGCGCGCCTCGGCAACAAGATGCAGATCTATTTCGTGGTGCCCGACTACTTCGAAACCCGGCCCAAGGCCTGCATGAGCGGCTTAGGATCGGTGTTTCTCGCCATCACCCCCGATGGCACCGCGTTGCCCTGCCACGCCGCGCGCATGCTGCCGGGGCTCGAGCTGCCGAACGTGCGCAGCAGCGGCGTGCGCGAGATCTGGTACGACTCGCAGGCTTTCAACCGCTTCCGTGGCGAGCGCTGGATGAAGGAGCCGTGCGTGAGCTGCCCGGAGCGCAGCAAGGACTTCGGCGGCTGCCGCTGCCAGGCGTACCTGCTCACCGGGGATGCGGACAACGCCGACCCGGTGTGCGATCTGTCCCCGCACCATCATCTGGTCACCGAGGCCGTGGCGCGCGCGGAAGCTGCGGCGAACGCCCCGCGGCGCCCAGCCGAACAGGTGCTGAAGTTCCGCGATCACCGCAGCTCGATCCCCGTGACCCTCGAGCCGCCAGCGCGCCGCCAGGGGTGAGGACGGCGACGGTGGCGGTGCTGCGTGTCTTGAAGATGGGCGACCCGCTGCTGCACGCAGTGGCGCAGCCGGTGACGCACTTCGATGCGCAGCTTGCCGCGCTCGTCGCCGACATGGACGACACCATGCGCCACCTGAGCGGCGCCGGCATCGCCGCACCACAGATCGGGGTGAGCGCGCGCGTGGTCATCTTCGAACTCAAGGACAACCCGCGCTATCCGCACATCGCCCCGGTGCCCTACACCGTGCTCGTCAATCCAACGCTCACGCTGCTCGGCGAGGAGCAAGCCGAGGGCTGGGAGGGATGCCTGTCGGTGCCGGGCATGCGCGGGCTGGTGCCGCGCTTCACACGCCTGCGCTATCAGGGCTTTGACGCGGTGGGTGCGCCGATCGACCGTACGGTGGAGGGCTTTCACGCGCGCGTCGTGCAGCACGAGGTGGATCATCTGGATGGCATACTGTTCCCCCAGCGGGTGCGCAACCTGCGCGACTTCGGCTTCGAGGACGCACTCGCCGGACAGATGACGCCCATGCCCGACTGAGGATCAAGCGAAGAGGAGTGTGCACCCCATGAGCCAGCGCGCCACCGGTTCCTTCGACGTGAAGGTGACCCCGCAGAAGCCCGACACGCAGATCGCGCGGGCCGCGAACCTGAGTCGCCTGACGATCGACAAGCGCTTCCACGGAGAGCTCGAGGGCATCAGCAAGGGCGAGATGCTCGCCCTGCAGACCGAGGTGAAGGGCTCGGCCGGCTACGTGGCGCTCGAGCGCGTCACGGGCAAACTCACCGGCCGCTCGGGCAGCTTCGTGTTGCAGCACAGCGGCACCATGCACCGCGGCGACCCGGATACCACCATCGTGGTCGTGCCCGATTCGGCCACCGGGGAGTTGCGCGGCCTCAGCGGCAAGATGAAGATCAGCGTCGCCGCGGACGGCGCGCACAACTACGAGTTCGACTTCAAGATCGACAGCAAGCCGGCGCCCTGAAGCCCAGGCGCGCGGGCGCTTCAGGAAGAGGCCTGGCGTGCGCCGGGCGCCTCGCGCCGCATGCGCACGTCGCGCGTGAGCCGAATGGCCGCCTCCCGGCCCTGGTAGTAACCGGGAACCTCGCCGGTCTCCAGGTAGCCGAGCGCGGCGTAGAACGCACGCGCCACCGCGTTGCCGGCGCGCAGCTCCAGTCCCACGGTGAAGGTGCCGGCGGTGAGCGCGCTCTCCTCCAGCCAGGTGAGCAGGCGCCGCGCCAGACCGCGG
>DATHLO010000057.1:0-13962 GCA_035488075.1 Steroidobacteraceae bacterium
GGCCACACGCGGCACCGCCAGATTCAGCGGACCGCTCTGCGGCGGGCCGACCGGCGCGCCACGCGCATCCACGATCAGCCAGGAGGCCGCCTCGTCGGTCGCGCGCGGCAGGCGCAGCAGGAGCGTCTCAGCCATGCGCCGATCCTCTCATCGATTGGGCCGCCGCGCTCATCGATCGTGTCACTGTCCTTGCGCTCTCAGTCAGGAGTAAAACTGCGCTGGATCGGACGCACCATCCGCTGCTGCGTATCCTGGTACAAAAGACTGTACAAGTTGAATTCAGTGCTGCCAATACTCACCACGCTCGTCAGACGAAAGTAACTAGAGGTCTGACCGAACTTCGACTGAACGCCCTGCGTTCCGGTCTGTCCGCTGATCGGGCCGCCGCTCGGCTGCGGTTGCCCCGGATTCTGCACCTGCCCGGGCTGCATTTGTGGCGTGCCCGTACCCGCCCACACCTTCGGATCAAAGGCACTCTGATAATTGTTGAGCGTCGGGAAACACCCGGTCGCGTTCTGGCGGTTCTTGCCCAGTGCCTCAGGATCGGAGCTGAAGTCGGTGTGGCCCGGGCCAAGAAAGGCATCGAGCACGACGCCTGAGGCGGTACACACGTTGATCGGCGTGCCCTGCGGCAACGCCGTCACGTAGGGGGCGAGCTTCACATAGCGGTCGTGCCCGAAGCCCGGCAGCGCCAAAAGCTCGCTTGCGCTTGTGATGTAGCGGTTCGGCGTGCGATACGGCACGGTCTGACCCATGTAGACGCTGTCTTCGGCGCCTTCCGGGATGCTCGGCGTGCCGTCCATGTCGATCCAGTCGACGACGTAGCCGGTCCACTTCTCTTCGAGCCCGACGAGCGCCAGCAACTGCGTGAACGCGGCCGTCATTACCGGATCGGGCATGCCGAATTGGTCCACCAGATTGTTGAGGTTGAAGCGGCCCTGCAGATCCTCGAGGGAGGCCTCGAGCATCACTCCGGGTACCACCTCGATCGGACCCAGGGGCTTGTCCCAGCCCTGGCCTGGGTAGATCTGTTTCGGATCACTTTGCACGATCTGGCGCAGGCCGTAGGCGGAGAGTGCCTCGGCGCCCTGCGCCACGAGGATGGCCTGATCGAAGGCGTAGGTCGCCACGCCACGCCGTGCGGTCATTGCATTCTCGTAGGCGACCGCTGCGGCAATCATGGTGCCGAGCGCCACGATGAGGATTGCCACGAGCAGCGCGAGCCCGCGCTGCCGGCCGGGCCCGGGACCGCCGCCGCGATGCCTGAGAAGCGCCGGCACGCTCACGCGGCGATCTCGATGATGCGCACGATCTTGCCCCACTCCTCGGTGTCGAGGGTGATCTCCACCGCCAGCGGCCGCTGCCGCAGCGCCTGCTCCTGCGTCGCGCAGCCCTGGCAGTTCGTGCTCGGCGGCCACTGCGGCTGCCAGTTGTGATTCACATCGAGGTAACGCAGCGTGAAGCTCTTCACGTGCGTGAGCAGATCGTGCTTGATCGTCGTGCTGGCAAGCGTCGGGTCGAGCACGTTCCAGTACTCGCGCCGCAGCGTGCCGTTCTCGAGGAAATAAGCCACGCGTTGCAGTCCCGTACGCTGCAGCCCGGCCGGATTCGCCCAGCCGGCGCGCGTGAGCGCCACGACCGGCTGGCTGCCGGGCGGGGAGCCGGCGAAGGCCAGCTGCGGCGGATCATCGCCCACCGCCTGGCGCACCGGTCGCGGGGCGGCCTGTACGAAATCCTGCTCCATGAGGCGCACCGCGTTCTGTAGCCCCAGCAGCTGCGTCTGCTGATCCTTGAGCATCTCGCGGCTCTTGACGGCCTGGTTGATGGTGCCGTAGCCGATCGCCGCGATGATCGCGACGATCAGGATCGCGACCGCAAGCTCGACGAGCGTGAAGCCGCGGCTGCTGCGCGCGCTCATTGCTGCGGACTCTGCGGCGTGGGACTCAGCAGCGTATCCGGTGTCGGTGTCGAGGAGCCCAGACCCGAGTCGGGCGTGCCGCCCAGGCCGGAATCGGTGCTCGAGGGGGCCATCTGGATGTTGGTGCCGCTCGTGCCGACCCCAATGCCGTTGGCCGGAGTTGCACCCTGCGTGCCCGCAAAGCGCGGGGTTTGTGCACCCCAGGAGGGGTTGTAGCCATCGGCAACGCCGACGGCGTTGCCCGAGATACCGCTCACGGTGGTGGTCCAGGCCTCATCATCCCCCGCCTTGATTTCCTTCGGACGCACTTTCACATCGATGCGCACGACGCCGGGGACTTCGGTAGTGACCACCTCCTGGCGCCAGTGCCAGCTGCGGCCCGCAAAATCCGTATCCCCGTCCGAGGTCCCGGTCGCAGGCTGCTGGCCGGAGATGCGGATGGTGGCGATCTTGTTGAGCGCCACCCATTGCGCGAAGGTCTCATCGCGCAAAAAACTCAGCGTGTTCGCCGAAGAGGACAGGGCGCTCAGAACCGCGGCCATGCCGACCGCCACGATCACGAGCGCGACCAGCACCTCGATGAGCGTAAAGCCGCGCGGCGCGCGCGCCCGGTTCACTTGGGCTTGCCTTCGAGCATCGGCTCTTCGGTGACCTCGCCCTTCTGGTCCTCGTCCACGGTGACGCTGCGCACGCCGCCGTCGCGCTCGAGCGTCGCGGCGAAAGTGGTGAGATCGCCGTTGGAGAAGATCATGACCTGGGGTGTCTTCTCCTTGTCGCTCGGGGGGCGTTTGAGCACCACCGGGCGCGCCTCCACCGTCAGCCTGACGTCGAGGCCATCGGGAAGTTTACGTGGCACCAGGGCGTCATCTTCGCTGACGTCGCGCCAGAGGCCCTGGTGGTTGTCGTAGGTGAGGAACTCGTAGCCGTCATCATCGAAGCGCACGCCGTACTCGCGCGTCTGCAGCTCGGCCTGTTCGCGCGCGTAGTTGAACAGGGTGTACAGCCGGTTGCTCTCGGTCTCCAGGTCGCGATCCCGGCCGGTGAGATTCACCGACAGCAGCACCCCAACGGAGACAACCGCGATGATGGCCACGACGACCAGGATCTCGATGAGCGTGAAGCCGCGCGCGCGGCCTGCGCCCACCGCAGGCCTAATCGCCGATGTTCCAGTTGCCGATGTCGGCATCGATCCCCTCACCCCCGGGGGCACCGTCGGCTCCGTAGGTAAAGAGGTCGTACTCCTTGCCATGCGTGCCCGGGTTCACGTACTGATAGTCGTTCCCCCAGGGGTCCTTGCTGATGCGCTGGATATAGCCCCCGGGCTGCCAATGCTTGATCGTCGGATCGGTCGGCTGGGTCACCAGCGACTGCAGTCCCTGTTCGGTGGTCGGGTACTTGGAGTTCTGCAGGCGGAACATCTGCAGCGCCGTCTCCAGTGCCTGGATGTCCTGCTTCGCCTTCACGACGCGTGCCTCGTCCACCTTGCCGATGACCGTGGGGACGATGACGGCGGCGAGCAGACCGATGATGATCACCACCACCATGATCTCGATGAGGGTAAAGCCGCCTGCGTACCGGCCGCCGCGCTGTCTGCTAACCTCGTGAATGCTGTAGGTCATGCGCTGTCCGTAGGCGGCCGGGGCCGCCCGTTAAGGCCCAAAAGCGGTGCGGATCATAACAAAAGGGGGTCGGACGGCCTGTGAACCGCGTGCAGCGCACACTCGCGTCGCTCAATAGCGACGGGCGCCTCGGGCTTGCGCTCCTGGGGGCCTGCGTCCTGCTCCTGCTGCCCGCCCTGTGGGGTGAGGGCGGACGGCTGGCGCTGCGCTACGACCGTGACGCCCTGTCGCAGGGGCAGCTGTGGCGGCTGCTGACGGCTCATTGGGTGCATCTGGGGCTGCGGCACGCGCTGGTCAATGTTCTGGGGTTCGCCCTTTTGTGGGCCCTGTTTGTCCGCGATTACTCGGCGCGCCAGTGGCTCCTCATCGTGTTCGCGGCGCTCGCGGTGATCGACGCAGGGCTTTGGCTGTGGGATTCGACCGTGCGCTGGTACGTCGGTTCCTCGGGGGTGCTGCACGGCATCCTGGCGGCCGGGACCGTGGCGAACCTGAAGCGCCGCGAGCCCCAGGGCCTGGCGCTCGCGGCACTCCTGGCCGGCAAGCTCCTCTACGAGCAGCGGGTGGGACCGCTGCCTTTTTCGGGCAGCTCCGCGGTCGTGGTCGATGCCCATCTCTTTGGCGTAGTGGGCGGGGCGGCCGCCGCGCTCGGCCTGAAACCGCGCCCGCTGCCGCTATAATCCGCCGCGCCTTTTTTCGGGGGCGGCGGGGCTTTTACAGGAGTGCGCATGGCGTTTGCGTTCGTGTTTCCGGGTCAGGGCTCGCAGTCGGTAGGGATGCTCGCCGAGCTGGCCGCCGCGGAACCGCAGGTGAGGGCAACCTTCGAGGAGGCCTCGCAGGTGCTCGGCTACGATCTGTGGCAGCTCGTGGCCGGGGGGCCGACGGATGCCCTGAACGCCACCGAGCGCACGCAGCCGGCGATGCTCAGCGCGGGGGTCGCCACCTGGCGCGTGTGGAACGCACGCGGCGGGGCGCTCCCGGCGGTGCTCAGCGGCCACAGCCTCGGTGAGTTCACCGCGCTCGTGTGCGCGCAGGCGCTCAAGTTCCCCGCCGCGGTCGAGCTGGTGCGCTATCGGGGCGAGCTCATGCAGCAGGCGGTGCCGGCCGGCCGCGGGGCGATGGCCGCGATCCTGGGCCTGGAGGATGCGCAGATCGAGGCGGCGTGCGCTGAGGCGGCGCAGGGGGCGATCGTCGAGCCGGCCAACTTCAACTCCCCCGGTCAGGTGGTGATCGCCGGAGACGCAGCCGCGGTGGCGCGCGCGATCGAGGCCGCCCGGGCGCGCGGCGCCAAGCGCGCCGTGCTCCTGCCGGTGAGCGTGCCGGCGCACTCGAGCCTGATGCGCGCCGCCGCGCAGCGTCTGGCGGAGCGGCTGGGCGCGCTTGAACTTGCGCGCCCGAAGATCCGCTACGTAAGCGCGGTCGATGCGGCCGCGCATGAGGAACCGGAGGACATTCGGGCGCTGCTCGTGCGCCAGCTCTCAAGCCCGGTGCGCTGGACCGACACCCTGCGCGCCGTGAGCGCCGCGCCGATCGCGCAGGTCATCGAATGCGGACCGGGCAAAGTGCTCACCGCCCTTAACCGTCGCATCGAGCGGCGCGACGGGCTCAGCTTCCTGGCACTCGAGGATCCGGCTTCGCTGCAGGCGGCGCTCACGGCGACGCGGGGAGACACCCATGCTTGAAAATGAAGTCGCGCTCGTCACCGGGGCGTCGCGCGGTATCGGTCATGCCATCGCGCTCGCTTTGGGGGGCGCCGGCGCGCGCGTCATCGGCACGGCCACCACGCCGGAGGGCGCGGCGAAATTCGGCGCGGAGCTCGCAAGCCTCGGCTACCGCGGCCGCGGCGCGCGCCTCGATGCGGGGGATCCGGCCTCCATCGATGCGCTGATGGCGGAGCTGGAAACGGCCGGGGAGTCCCCGACGATCCTCATCAACAACGCGGCCATCACGCGCGACACGCTGCTCCTGCGCATGAAGGCGGAGGACTGGGACGCGGTGATTACCACCAACCTCACCGCCGTGTTCCGTCTGTGCAAGGCGTGCGTGCGGCGCATGATGAAGGAGCGGCGCGGGCGCATCGTCAATCTCACCTCCGTGGTCGGCGTCACCGGCAACGCCGGCCAGGTGAACTACGCGGCCGCGAAGGCCGGCCTCATCGGCTTCACCAAGTCCCTTGCCAAGGAACTCGCCACGCGCAACATCACCGTGAATGCAGTGGCGCCCGGGTTCATCGATACGGACATGACGCGGGTGCTGAACGAGGAGCAGCGCGCGGCACTGCTCGCGCAGATTCCGATGGGGCGCCTCGGCACGCCCGCGGACGTCGCCGCGGCGGTGCTGTTCTTAGTGTCCCCGCAGGCAAGCTACATCACCGGGGAAACCCTGCACGTCAACGGCGGTATGTTCATGCCGTAGGCGGCGCGGGGCCCTTCACAGCTTAAGTTGCGGCCGGTACAGCGACAGCATCACCTCATAGCCCGGCCCCCACCCCGTGCCCGTTGCATGCAAACGACGGCGTACCCGCGCGAGTCCCCGCACCACGCGCCGACGCGACAGGTGCTGCGCGCGCCGGTGGTGTGTGCGCCGGGGCGCACCCGCTAGCAGCTGGCCTGCCGACGCGTTGGAGCGGCGCGACAACCGCCGTGCCCGATGGGCCGTCCAGGGGGAACGCGGCGCCAGTTTCGCCAGTAAAAACAATCACTCGCGCGAGTGGCACCCCGGGGGGTGTTCCCCTACAATACCGCGCCCGCTGCCGGACTCGAGGCCCGGCCGGCCGGGTGAGACCCTTTTTCAGTCTATATAAGGACCAACCGCTAATGAGCACCGTCGAGCAGCAGGTCAAGGCCATCGTTGCCGAACAGCTGGGCGTCAAACAGGAACAGGTGACGAACGAGGCCTCGTTCGTGGATGACCTGGGAGCCGATTCACTCGACACGGTCGAGCTGGTCATGGCCCTCGAAGAGGAATTCGAAATCGAGATTCCAGACGAAGACGCCGAGAAGATCACCACCGTTCACCAGGCGATCGACTACATCAACGAGCGCCGCAGCAAGTCCTGAGCCCGCGCATTTGCAAGGGCGCCATACGGGTCGCGCGTGAGTAAGCGCCGGATTGTCGTAACAGGCCTCGGGGTAGTGTCCCCGGTCGGCAGCACTGTTTCATCGGCCTGGGATGCCGTGCTGCGCGGCGAGAGCGGCATCGGTCCGGTGACGCGCTTTGACGTGTCCGCATTTCCCACCCGCTTCGGCGGACAGGTGCGCGACTTCGACGTCGCGCAGTACATCCCGCCCAAGGAAGCGCGCCGCATGGACGAATTCATGCACTACGGCGTCGCCGCCGGCGTGCAGGCCGTGACCGACAGCGGCATCGATTTCTCCAAGACCGACCCGCAGCGTGCGGGCGTCGTGTGCGGTGCGGGCATCGGCGGCCTGTGGACGATCGAGCAGGACTACGAGGCGTATCTGAAGGCGAAGAATCCGCGCAAGATGTCGCCGTTCTTCGTGCCCGCCATCATCGTCAACATGATCTCCGGGCACCTCTCGATCCGCTATGGGCTCCAGGGCCCGAACCTCGGCGTCGTCACCGCCTGCACGACCTCCACGCACGCGATCGGCCTTGCGATGCGCACCATCCAGTATGGGGATGCGGACGTCGTGATCGCCGGCGGCGGGGAGATGGCCACCACGCGCTGCGGCCTCGGCAGCTTCGGCCAGGCGAAGGCGCTCTCGACACGCAACGATGCCCCGCAGGCGGCCAGTCGCCCGTGGGATAAGGATCGCGACGGCTTCGTGCTCTCCGACGGCGGCGGTGCGGTGCTGCTCGAGGAGCTCGAGCACGCCAAGAAGCGCGGTGCGCACATTTATGCGGAAATCGTCGGCTTCGGCATGAGCGGCGATGCCCATCACATCACTTCGCCGCCCGAAGACGGGGAGGGGGCGCGGCTGGCGATGCTGAATGCCCTCAAGGATGCGTCCCTGAACCCGACCGACGTGCAGTACATCAACGCGCACGCCACCTCGACCCCACTCGGCGACAAGGCCGAGACGGTCGCCATGAAGCGCGCCTTCGGCGAGCACGCCAAGAAACTCGCGGTGAGCTCCACCAAGTCGATGACCGGCCACCTGCTCGGGGCCGCGGGGGTCGTTGAGGCAATCTTCTCCATCCTCGCGATCCGCGACAACGTGGCGCCGCCGACCATCAACTACCAGACCCCCGATCCGGAGTGCGACCTCGACTACGTGCCCAACACCGCGCGGCGCATGCCGATCGATGTCAGTCTGTCCAACTCCTTCGGTTTCGGCGGCACGAACGGTTCACTGATCTTCAAGCGCTTCAGCGCCTGAAGTCCCCAGACTCAAGGGTTCCGCCCACGCGCGCACCGCTCGTTCGCGAACTTGACGTCCCGCCGCGGGTGCTCAGAGCTCTGGCGGCCCGCGCCCCTGAGCGCTATCCGCTGCTGCTCGACAGTGCCGCCGCCGGGGCTTTGAGCGAGGCGAGCGTGCTGCTCGCGCAGCCGCGCGCGGCGCTGTGGCTCACGGCGGACGGTGAACTGCGTGCCCAGGGTGTCAGGATCGAGGGCCGAGGCTTTCTTGAGGCACTCGAGAACTGGTGGCGCGCCGAGTCACGGCCGGCCACGCAGCCGCCCGCAGCGCTGCCCTTCTCCGGCGGCTGGGCGCTGTTCCTCAGCTACGAGCTTGCGCAGGAGGTCGAACCGCACCTGAAGCTGCCGCGCACGCCGCTGCCGTGGCAGGCGTTCGCGCTGCGCACCCCGTGCGCGCTGGTGCACGAGCTCGCAAGCGGCCGGGTCCTCGCCGTGGCCGAGGCGGACGCAGAGGGCGCGCTCGAGGAGCTCGAGGCGGACGCGCGCGCGGCCGCAGCCGCGGCCGAGCCGCCCGACACGCTCAGGATCGTCGGCGTGAGCGAGGAAGAGGCGGGGGCGTATCTGGCGCGCGTGGTGCGCGCCAAGGAGTACGTGCGCGCAGGCGATGTGTATCAGGCGAACCTCTCGCGCCCCTGGGACGTGCGCATCCGCGCCGGCGACGGCCTGCCCGCGGCTGCGGCGCTCTACCGGCGCCTGTGCGCCGCCAATCCCGCGCCCTTCGCCGCGCTCGCGCAGTGGCAGGGGGTCGGCATCGTGAGTTCATCGCCCGAGCGGCTGGTGCGGGTCATCGGCCGGCGCATCGACACCCGTCCGATCGCCGGCACGCGGCCGCGCAGTCGCCGCCCCGGAGATGATGCGCGCGAGATGACCGAACTTGCTGCCCACCCCAAGGAGCGCGCCGAACACATCATGCTCATCGATTTGGAGCGCAACGACCTCGGGCGCGTGTGCGAGGCCGGTAGCGTGCGGGTGGATGAGCTCATGACCATCGAGTCCTACACGCACGTGCATCACATCGTCTCGAACGTGAGTGGCGTGCTGCGTGCGGACGTGACGCCCGTCGGCGCGCTGCGCGCCGTATTCCCCGGCGGCACCATTACCGGGGTGCCTAAATTTCGCTGCATGCAAATCATCGCGGAACTTGAGGGCGCCGGCCGAGGTGCCTACACCGGCTCGCTCGGCTACCTCACGCTCGACGGCCGGCTCGACGTCAACATCCTCATCCGCACCATGACGCTGCAGGGTGAGGCGCTGCAGTTTCGGGCCGGGGCCGGGATCGTGGCGGACTCAGATCCCGCGCGCGAACTGGAAGAGACGCGCGCCAAGGCACGCGGACTCCTCGCCGCGCTCGGAGCGCCGGCATGAATTCCGCACCCGCCGCAGCCGTGCCGCAGGAGATCTGGATCAACGGGGATCCAGGCCGCGAGGTCACGGTGCTGGATCGGGGTCTGCAGTACGGGGATGGCCTTTTTGAGACCATGGCGTGCCAGAGCGGCCGGGTGCGTTTTCTCCCCCTGCACCTTGAGCGCCTGCGCCAGGGCTGCGCCCGGCTCGGCCTGCGCACGCTCGAGGTGGAGCCCCTGACGCGCGAGATCGAGGCGTTCGCCGCCTGCGGCGCGGATGCCACATTGAAGCTCATCCTCACCCGCGGCGCGGCCCTCGCGCGCGGGTACGCCGTGCAGGGGCACGAAGAGCCGACGCGCATCCTCATGCGCTATACGCCACCCGCACCCGATGCGGCCGCCGAGGCGGGCGTGCGCGTGCGGCTCGCGCAACTGCGGCTCGGCGAGAATCCGGCTCTGGCCGGAATCAAGCACCTGAACCGCCTCGAGCCGGTGCTCGCACGGCGCGAGTGGTCCGACCCCGACATCGCCGAGGCGCTGCTCTTCAGCAGCAGCGGGCTCCTCATTTCAGGCACCATGAGCAACGTGTTTCTCGTGCGCGACGGCAGACTCCTCACGCCGCGCCTGGACCGCTGCGGCGTCGAGGGTGTCATGCGCGCCGCCGTCGCCCGGGTGGCGGCGCTGGCCGGCATCAGCCTCGAGGAGGGGGCGCTGAGCCTGGCTGATCTGAACGCGGCGCAGGAGATTTTTCTGACCAATGCGCTTATTGCGATCCGCCCGGTGCGCGAGCTCGCCGGTCGCCCGCTCACGGTCGGACCCGTGACGCGGCGCTTGCGGCAAGCGCTCGCGCCGTTCTTGAGTGCCGTGCAGGAGCTGCCCGGTGCCTGAGCCGCTTAAGGGTTTCGGCGTTGAACGCGGCCGCGCAGGGCTCTTCGGGCTCCTGGCGCTGCTCGTGCTCGCCGCGGCCGGCGCCGCCGGCGCCTACCTGTGGCTCAGGCAAGGGTTCGACGCACCCGGGCCGGCCGCGCAAGTGTCGCGTATCGAGGTCTCACCGGGTACGAGTGTGCGTGCGGTCCTGAATCATCTTGAGGCGGCGGGCACGGTGCGTAACGCCCGTGCGGTGGAGTGGTATATGCGCCTTACGGGCCTGCACGTGCGCGTCCAGGCCGGTCTCTACGAGATCCCCGCGCACGCGAGTACCGCGCAGATCCTCGCACTGTTCAATGAAGGCAAGGTGGTGCTCGAGCAGCTCACGGTGGTCGAAGGAGCCACGTTTGCGGATTTTCTCGAAGCCCTCGGCGCAGACCCGCACATTGCCCACACCCTGCGCGGCAAGACCCCGGCGGCGGTCATGGCCGCCATCGGGCACGCGGGCGTGCCGCCCGAGGGACAGTTCTTCCCGGATACCTACCGCTTCGCGGCCAACACGCCCGACGTGGCCATCCTTGCGCTCGCCTACGAGGCCATGCAGCGCGAGCTCACCGCGGCCTGGCAGGCGCGCGCTCCCGGGCTGCCGTTCACCACCCCCTATGAGGCGCTGATCCTCGGCTCCATCGTGGAGAAGGAGGCGGTGCTCAAGAGCGAACGCGCGCCGATCGCCGGGGTGTTCGTGAACCGCCTGAAGAAAGGCATGCGGTTGCAGTCAGACCCCACCGTGATCTACGGTCTGGGGGGAGGATACGACGGCTCGATCCACACGCGCGACCTGCAAACCGATACGCCTTACAACACCTACACCCGCGACGGCCTGCCGCCCACGCCGATCGCTCTGCCGGGGCGCGAGTCGCTCGTAGCTGCCGTGCACCCCGAGGACACCGGCGCGCTGTTCTTTGTCGCCACCGGCGAGGGCGACGGCGCGCATCATTTCTCGCGCACCCTGGAGGAGCACAACCAGGCGGTGCAGGCGTATCTTGCGCACCTGCGCGGCCAGGCGCACGCCCCGGCAGCACGTACGCAGGCGCCGCCGCACCCATGAGTCGCGGCCAGTTCATCACGCTCGAAGGCATCGAGGGGGCGGGCAAGTCGACCGCGGCGCGCTTCGTGAGCGCCGCGCTCAGCGCGGCTGGGCACACGGTGCTCGTGACCCGCGAACCCGGGGGCACGCCCCTCGCCGAACGCCTGCGCTCGATCGTGCTTGAGCCGGGCGACGAGCTTGTCACCCCGCTCACCGAAACGCTTCTCATGTTCGCCGCGCGCGCGCTGCACGTGACCCACCTCATTCGCCCGGCGCTCGCGCGCGGGGACTGGGTGGTGTGCGATCGCTTCACCGATGCCACGCGCGCCTATCAGGGCAGCGCCCGCGGCGTCGATGCGGCGCTCATCGAGCAGCTTGCGCAGGCGGTGCACGCGGATCTGCAGCCGGACTGTACTTTGCTGCTGGATCTGCCCGTGCCGCTCGGGCTCGCGCGTGCGCGTGCGCGCCCCGGGGCGGCCGATCGTTTCGAGGCTGAGAGCGTGCGCTTCTTCGAGAAGGTGCGGGCCGGGTATCTTGCGCTCGCGCGCGCCGAACCTGAGCGCGTGCACCTCATCGATGCCGCAGCGCCAATGGCGCAGGTCGAGCAGGACATCGGCGCGATTCTGCAGTCCCTCACCGCGCGCGCGCCGGCATGAACGCAAGCGTAGCCCCGACACTGCCCGAGCCGTCCTGGACGGCGCCCGAGCGTGCACAGCTCAAGCAGGCCTTTGAGTCGCAGCACCTGCCACACGCACTCCTGATCCACGAGGCCCCGGGTGCGGGCGGTGAGTGGCTCGCACTGTGGGCGGCATCCCTCGTGCTGTGTCGCAACGGACCCGCGGCGCCCTGCGGCGCCTGTGTCGCCTGTCGGCGCGTGGCGCTGCGCCAGCATCCGGATCTGGCGTGGCTGAGCCTCGAGGAGAACTCGCGCCAGATCCGCATCGAGCAGGTGCGGGATCTGAGTGCCGAACTCGCGCTCACCAGTCATGCGGGTGGCTACAAAGTCGGGATTATCAGCCCCGCGGACGCACTCAACCGCTTCGCCGCCAACGCGCTGCTGAAGACCCTGGAGGAACCCCCGGCGCGTACGCTGCTGGTGCTGGTGGCGACGCAGCCCTCGAGACTGCCGCCCACGATCCTCAGCCGCTGCCAGCGCCTGCGGGTGCGGGCGCCGACCCGGGCGGAGGGGCGCGCATGGCTGAGCGCGGCGCGCGGCGAGCACCCGTGGGATGCGGCGCTGGATACCCTTGGGGAGGCGCCGCTTCTCGCCGTGCGTGCGGACCCGGAGGAAGTGGCCGCGGTCGGCCTCGAAGCGCAGCGTACACTGGACGCCCTGGCCGGCGGCAGCGCAGACCCCTCGGCCACGGCGGAGCGCTGGGCACGCGCGGAGTTGCCGCTGCGGCTGCAGTGCTTTGAGAATTGGCTCACAGAACGCATCCGGCGGGGTGCGCGGGCGGGGGCCTTTATGACAGAAATGCGCGCTGGCCCCTACTTGTCAGGAGGCACTCCGGTCTTGAATATACGCGAGCTCTTCCGGCTGGTTGACGAGGTGCGGGAACTCCGTGCCACGCTCGACGTCCCACTGAACCGGGGAGTGGCGCTGGAGGTTCTTTTCAGGCGGCTCGCCCCTTGAGGGACGGGTCAGCAAAAGAGGGATGAGGGGATGGCGGCAACACCGGCAAGTATTGGCGAGGGGGACAGGCATTTGAGAGCGGGCGCGAACAAACCGGGACTTCTCACCCTCACCATCAAGGACAAGAGTGCCCTGTATCTCGCGTACATGCCGTTTGTGAAGAACGGCGGCCTCTTCATCCCGACCAACAGCAACTACCGCCTCGGCGATGAGGTGTTCATGCTGCTGAACCTCATGGGCGAGGATGAAAAGCTCCCCGTCGCCGGACGCGTCATCTGGGTCACCCCTAAGGGCGCGCAGGGCAATCAGGGCAAGCGCACGGCCGGAATCGGCGTGCAGTTCTCCGAGCAGGACCGGGGCCAGACGCAGAAGAAGATCGAGACCTATCTTGCCGGGGCGCTCTCCGGGGATAAGGCCACGCATACGATGTAGAGGCGGATTCGGCCGCCGCCCTCGGTTCTCGTCCGCACCGTCAGCGCTATTTCGGTCCCGTCACCGAAGTTCATCCAGCCGGCGCGCGTGGCGGCGCAAAAATCACCGCAAGAATCCGATCTGGCCTGCGCGCTGCCGACCCGATGCGGGTGCGGGCATGCGCAAAAAAAGTACCGCTGATTCTTAGGGCTTGTCCGCGGCGCCGCCGCGCGTGAGCTGCAGGCCCGCGCCGTTACCGAGGCCGCCGGTGAGCACGTAGGCATCAAAGCCGCGCTCGACCAGG
This sequence comes from Steroidobacteraceae bacterium, assembly GCA_035488075.1. Classification (GTDB taxonomy): domain Bacteria; phylum Pseudomonadota; class Gammaproteobacteria; order Steroidobacterales; family Steroidobacteraceae; genus 13-2-20CM-66-19. The sequence continues at coordinate 13,561 of DATHLO010000057.1, forward strand.
ATGTAGGCCGCCGCGGAGCTGCGCCGTCCGGTATCGCAGTACACGATGTAGGGTTTGGCGCGATCGAGCGTCGAGAGTTTGAGGCGGATGAGATAGAGGGGCACGTTCTGTGCGCCCTCGATGCCGAGGTTCTGGTGCTCGCTCGGCAGGCGCACATCGAGCCAGCGACCGCCGCGCTCGGTGATCTTGCGCGCCTGCTCCGGATTTACCCATTGCAGGAGCGGCGCGTTCATCAGCTCGCGGAAGTCCTGCTTGTTCAGCCGCATGAGCACCCCGTCGGTGACCATGGTGACGGTGGCGTTGCGCTTGGCTTCGGCGATCAGCGCTTCCTCGCCGAAGGTATCCCCGACGTTGAGCTCGGCGAGCTTGATACCCTCGCGGCTCAAGGGGGTCTCGCGGGTC
>DATHLO010000058.1:0-14193 GCA_035488075.1 Steroidobacteraceae bacterium
CGGCGGCGCTGGCTGCGTGCTGCGCCGCGCGCACGAGAGCCAGGCGTGCCGGCTTCTGCAGCGTCTCCTGGATCGCGGCGGTGAGCGCGGCGCTGTCCTCGAGCAGGCTGTGCCACTAGGATCCTGCGGCCTCATCGTAACGGGCGATCTCCAGGCGCAGGCGCACGGCTTCGGCAAAGTCCTGCTGCACGCGCGCGAGCCACGCGCGCCCGGGGGACACCTCCAGCTCCGGCGCATTCAGGTCGAGCAGCGCGCGGAAGTCTTCCTCGCGGCGGGCGATGATCACAGGTTTGGCGGCGTCGCCGCCGCGCACCGCGTTGATCGCGGTCTCGAGCTCAGAGAGCGAGCGGCGCCCGAAGACCTGGGTGCCGTTGATGGCCACCCCCGCGCCGCCGGCGGAGGCGATGAGCTGGTAGGCGCGATTGAGCGCGGCCTGTCGTGCGTCGGTGGATTGTGCGCGCTGCGCGGCGCGGGCGGCGAGTTGACGCGCGGTCTCGATGTGACGCGTGAGCTGCGCGCGCAGCGTCAAGGAGGCGGGCGTGACCGGCGGTCGCGGCTGGTTGCCGAAGTAGGCGGCCACCGCATCTTCCAGCGCATCCCCCGCCTGCGTAATCGCGTTGAACTCGGCACCGGTGCGCGCCTGCACATAGGCACCCACGGCGCGGTCGTAGGCGACCAGCTTCTCGAGCACCGCATCGGCGCTGCTGGCGAGCGTCTCGTGTTCGTTTTGCATGACGCGCACGGCATCGAGCGCGTCGCGTGTCGTGCGCGTCGCCAGCACCTCGGCGCCGGTGAGCACCGCAGCCACGGCTGCCAGCCCGAGGCCGAGCCGCCAGGCGATGCCCAGCAGCGGGGAGGCCGCACGGCGCGCGCGCGCCGCGGGCGCGGGCGCGGGAAGGCTCGCTCGGGAAGTCGGGTGCCGTTTCATTTGTCTGCATGCGACATAAGTCGCGGCCGGAACGACGCAGCTCTCAGTTCAGTCCGTAAGCTCGTCGCATGATGCGGTCGGTCGCGCCACGGCTTCCGAGGCGGGCATCGCATAAATGCCGCGAAGGCTCGGGCTCAGCCGTTACGGAATCGCTCGCGGGCCGTTTGAGCCGTCGAGCCGGCGCCGGGCCCGGGCTCTTGATGGCCTATACTAGGCGCAACGATGAAGGGCGGCGGGAAGCATGAGCGAGCTGGCTGATACGTTTGATGCGGCCTTTTCCAAGGCCGTGGATCTGGGAAACCGCATCGCTGATAAGGACAAGGACGCGGACCTGTGGGACATCGCGGATGGGCTCCTGGCCGGTGCCATCCAGTACTGGCTCTACTCGCGTCAGCCGTGCGGCGATCCACGCTGCCAGGATTGCATGCCCATCAGCACCGCGCAGGGGCGCATGGCGGAGCTGAAGCGCCTGATCGAGCAGCTCGCCTCCGAGAGTGAGTACTTCCACACGCCGACGGATGCCAACGCCGGTCGCGCCTGAGAATTTCGCGGCGCGCCGGACCCTCAGCCCGCAGCCTTGGCACTCAACGTCGTCGCGGCGACCTCTGCGAGCGCCAGCTCGAAGAGGTGGAAGCCCTCCTTCAACAGCGCATCGGTGATCGTAAGCGGCGCGAGAAAACGGATCACGTTGGCGTAGATTCCGCAGGAGAGCAGCACCAGTCCGTGCCGCCCGGCCGCCTGCACCAGCGCCTTGGTGAGCTCGGCGTCCGGCGCATCGGCGCGCGCGTTCTTCACCAGCTCCAGCGCCACCATGGCCCCGAGCGCGCGCACTTCCCCGATGCACGGGAAACGCACCTGCAGTCCCTTCAGGCGCGAACTCATGAAGCGGCCGATCTCCTGGGAGCGCTTGAGCAGCTGCTCCTCACGCATCACCTCCAGCACCGCGAGCCCCGCGGCACAGGCGAGCGGTGAGCCGGCGTAGGTACCGCCGAGTCCACCGGGCACGGGCGCATCCATGATGTTGGCCTTGCCGATGACCGCCGCGAGCGGCACGCCACCCGCCACGCTCTTGGCGATCGTGATCAGGTCCGGCTCGATGCCGGCGTGCTCAATGGCGAACATGCGCCCCGTGCGGCCGAAGCCCGACTGGATCTCATCGGCGATGAGCACGATGCCGTGGCTGTCGCACAGGCTGCGCAGGCGGCGCAGCAACTCCGCCGGCGCGGCGTAGAAGCCGCCTTCACCGAGCACCGGCTCGATGATGATCGCCGCCACGCGCGCCGGGTCCACGTCCGCCTTGAACAACTGTTCCAGCGCAGCCAGGGAGTCCTCCACCGTGATGCCGTGGTAGGGGATCGGGAAGGGCAGGTGATAGATCTCCGGCAGCATCGGCCCGAAGCCGGCTTTGTAGGGCTGCACCTTGCCGGTGAGGCTGATGCACGCGAGCGTGCGGCCGTGAAAGCCGCCGGCAAAGGCGATGATCGCGGAGCGCTTGGTGTGAAAGCGCGCGATCTTGATGGCGTTCTCCACCGCTTCCGCGCCGGTGGTGAGAAAGATCGTCTTCTTCGGGGTTGCTCCCGGTGCGAGTGCGTTCAACTGCTCGGCGAGCGCGATGTAGCTCTCGTAGGGGGTTACCTGAAAGCAGGTGTGCGTGAACTTCTCCAGCTGCCGCGCGATGGCGGCCTGCACCTTCGGGTGCAGGTGGCCGGTGTTGAGAACCGAGATACCGCTCGCGAAGTCGATGTAGCGCCGGCCCTCGACGTCCCATATTTCCGCGTTGCTCGCCCGCTCGGCGTACACCATGAGTGAGTTGGTAACACCGCGCGGGACGGCTTGCTGGCGGCGCTCGTGCAGTTCGGCATTCGACGTCAAGGCAGTTCCTTTGGCAGCTTGAGTTTTGCTGGCAGTTGGATTGAGAAGGCCCGTTCAGCCGCCGGACTTAAGCTGCGCGGCGCGGTGGATGGCGGCGCGGATGCGCTGATAGGTGCCGCAGCGGCAGATGTTACCCGCCATGGCGGCATCGATGTCCGCATCCGAGGGCTGCGCGGTGCGCGCCAACAGCGCCACGGCGGACATGATCTGGCCGGACTGGCAGTAGCCGCACTGTGGCACGTCCACTTCGATCCAGGCGCGCTGCACCGGATGGCTGCTGTCGGGGGACAGGCCCTCGATGGTGGTGATCTTCTTGCCCGCGACGGCGCTGATGGGCGTCACGCAGGCGCGCACCGGCTGTGCGTCCAGGTGCACGGTGCACGCCCCGCACAGCGCCATGCCGCAGCCGAATTTGGTGCCGGTGAGATTGAGCGTGTCACGCAGCACCCACAGCAGCGGCATGTCGGCGTCGACGTCAACCGTCGCGTCCTGGCCATTGACGTTGATCTTGAACAACTCATCCTCCGCAAAGCCAGCGCACCCGCCACCCGCGGCGGGCCCGGCGCGGGCGCTGCGCCCACTGCGCCTACTATACGGCCCGCCCCGCGGTGCGTGCATCCTCCTCCCCTAGAGAGAGGCCGCATGCGGCGCTCAGGCGGACCCTCTACAATGTAGAAGCCCCAACCGACCTTCCTAAAGAGCACGCACCTTGAGCGAGACGTCCCCCGGCGCCGCAGCGCCCCCCGTATCGGCCGAAGTGGTCATCATTGGCGCCGGTCCCTGCGGACTTTTTCAGGTATTTGAACTCGGGCTCCTGGGCATCGGTGCCCACGTGGTCGATTCGCTGGCCCATCCGGGCGGACAGTGCACGGAGCTTTATCCGGACAAGCCGATCTACGACATCCCGGCGCTGCCGGTGTGCGGCGCCCAGGAACTGGTCGATCGGCTGCTGCAGCAGATCAAGCCCTTCAAGCCGCAGTTCCACCTCGGGCAGGAGGTGGTCGAGTTCGCGCGCCTGGACAGCGGGCGCTTCTTGGTGCGCACCGCCGCGGGGATGAGCTTCGATGCTGGCACGGTCGTCATTGCCGCCGGCCTCGGCTCCTTTCAGCCGCGGCGCCTCGGCATCGAGGGGATCGAGGGCTTCGAGGGCGGCGCCATCCAGTACCGCGTCAAGAATGCCGCGGACCTCGCCGGCAAACGGCTCGTGATCTTCGGCGGCGGCGACTCAGCGCTTGACTGGACGCTCGAACTGCTGCCGCGGGCTGCGAGCGTAGACCTCGTGCACCGGCGCAGCGAGTTTCGCGCGGCACCCGCTTCGGTTGCGAAGATGCGCGAGCAGGTGGCAGCGGGCCGCATGCACTGCTTTGAAGGCCTGCCGCATTCGCTCATCGTGAGCGACGGCGCGCTGCGCGGGGTTAACATCAAGAACAGCGCCGGTGCCGTGCAGGCGCTCGCGGCGGAGCAGCTGCTGGTGTTCTTCGGGCTGCACCCGAAACTCGGCCCGATTGCCGAGTGGGGGCTGGCGCTCGAGAAGCGTGCTCTGAAAGTCGACCCCGAGAAGTTTCAGACGAGCCTGCCGGGGGTGTTCGCCGTGGGCGACATCAACACCTATCCGGGCAAGAAGAAGCTGATCCTCTCCGGCTTCCACGAAGCGGCGCTCGCGGCATTCGCGATCCAGCACCACCTGTACCCGCAGAAGAAGCAGTTCCTGCAATACACCACCACAAGCCCAGTCATGCATCAGCGCCTGGGAGTGCCGGACTGAGCACCCATGGACCGCCGGCTGGCTGATCTTCTTGCCCTGCTCGAGCTCGAACAGCTCGAGGTCAACCTGTTCCGCGGCGAGAGTCGCGACATCGGCAGCCCGCAGGTGTTCGGCGGCCAGGTGCTGGGGCAGGCGCTGAGCGCGGCCGCGCGCACCGTTGATGCCGGGCGCGTGGTGCATTCGCTGCACGCCTATTTTCTGCGCCGTGGCGACTGCAATGCGCCGATCGTGTATCAGGTGGACCGCAGCCTCGACGGCCACAGTTTCTCCAACCGGCGGGTGGTCGCAATCCAGCACGGCCAGCAGATCTTCAACATGGCCGCCTCCTTCCAGGCCACCGAGGACGGCTTCGATCACCAGATCGATATCCCACCGGTGCCGCCGCCGGAGCAACTCACCGACTACGCAGGGCCGCCGGCCGAGCTGCGCGAGCGCCTGCCTGAGCGCGTGCGGCGCTTCTTCGAACAGGAGCGACCGTTCGAGTTTCGCATGGTGCAGCCGATCGATTACCTGCAGCCGCGGCGCGAGCTGCCGCTACGGCAGATCTGGGTTCGCGCCGTGGCGCGCGTTCCTGACGATGAGATGCTGCATCGGCGCCTGCTCGCCTACGTTTCAGATTTTTTCCTGCTCGATACCGCGACGCTGCCGCACGCCACCTCGTTCGTGCGTCCGAGCATCGTCATGGCGAGCATCGATCACGCCTTGTGGTTTCATCGGCCACTGCGCGTGGATGAGTGGCTGCTGTACGCTATCGAGAGTCCGAGCGCCTCGGGGGCGCGTGGTTTTGCGCGCGCCAGTGTTTTCGCCCGCGACGGCCGCCTGGTGGCAAGCGCGGCGCAGGAGGGACTGGTACGCATGCTGAAGGAGCATTGAGCCCGCGAAGGGCCGCGTGATGACGATGCTGCTGGGGATGTTGCTCGCGACCGCGGCGGTCAGCGACGGCGGGGACGTCGCGGCCCTGGAGCAGCTGTGGTCGGGCGTGCGCGATTCGAGCGAGCAGGTCGTGGTGAACACCGACCCCGGCAGCGACACCTGGCCACAGCTCACCGAGCAGCGCGTGCGGACCGTCGTCGCGCCCGTCAGTATTCCGTGGCTCGGCCAGCACATCCTCTACCTGGAGGAGTTTCTCGAGGACGACCCCGGACATCCGCACCGACAGCTGCTGCTGCAGCTGCAGCCGGCGCGTGATACCGGGCATGCCGTGCACGTGCATCTGCTGAGCTTTGCCGAGCCGCGGCAGTGGACGCACCTGAACTATCGTCCGGCGCTCGCCGCCTCGCTCGTGTGGCGCGATGTGCGCGCTTCCGCGGGCTGCGATTTCACACTGCTGCGCACCGGCGAGCAGTTTCGCGGCGGCACGCTCGGTGACCAGTGCCTGGATGACAGCTCCGGCACGCTGCGCTATCTGGACTATCAGCTCCTGATCAGCGCGGACCTGTACTGGTATCGGCGGCGTGCATACCGCGAGCGCGACGGGCAGCTGCAGCAGGAGATCGTCGGCTTTAACCGCTTTGAGCCCAATGCGGCGCGACTCTATGCCTGCCGGGTCGCCTACTCAGCGAGCGGGGCGGCGCGCGAACTCAGGCCGCTGCTGAGTCTTGAGCTGTACGAAGCCGGCGGCCGCGGCCGCTTCGTCGCGCCTGACGGCCGCGCCTTTCAGTTGACCCTGCACGGACGCGACTGGCCGTTCGCGGTCGATCGCGACGCGTTGCTGCTGCTGCTGCAGGAGGAGGGCCGTGATGTGCCGCTGGCCACCGCCTGGGCACAGATGGACGCGCAGCAGATCGCGCTCGAGCTCGGCTGGCTCGAGGTGCGCTGCGGCGCGATCGTGCCGGACTCGGACGAGCTGACTCAGTGAGACGGCTGCGCTGCGAGCGCCGCGAGGTCCTTCATGAGCAGCGGGTTGAAGCGGGCAGGGTCCTCGAGCATGAGAAAGTGTCCGCTGTGGTCGAGCACGTCGAGCGTGAAGTTCGGAATCGACTTGCGGATGCGCGCCGCATCCGTGGGCAGCAGATCCGAATTGATCGCGTACACGGGCACGTGGATGGCCGGCAGCAGCGCTGCGAGGTCCAGCGACAGCAGGGCTTGCAAGGAGGGCACCGCTACGGCGGGCGGCTCGAGCGACATGTCGTAGGCGACCTTCTGCACCAGCACACGGTTGGCGTTGCGCGGGAACAGGGATTCGCTCACGAGCTTGCGTGTCTCACCGACGAAGTCGGCGCGGAACGGCGCCACCCGCTGCTCGACTTCACGCGGCGCAAGTGGGGGCTGTCCGACCGAGCGCAGTGCGTCCACCGCGATGATGCCGATGACACGCGAGCCGATGAGCGGCGTCGCGGCCAGTGCCACGGTCGCCCCCATGGAGTGACCGACCAACACCAGGCGCGGGTTGGGGAGCTGCCGCGCTACCGCGGCGACATCGGCCGCATAGTTGGCGATGGACCAGTCGGTGCGGTTACTGGCCGAGCCTCCATGGCCGGCGAGATTCACGGCGACGACGGTATAACGTGACTTGAGCGCATCGAACTGCTCGTTCCAGTAATTGGCATCGCACGCCCAGCCGTGGATCAGGATGACCGCCGGCTCCCCGTGACCGAGCACGCGGTACTCGATGTGCACGTTATCCGGGGACAGCGTGAGGCGCGGACCTTCCCCCGGATCGGGGGCCGGTGCCGCAGACCCGGGTGGGGGCGCGGCGGCAGCGGCGCTCGGGGCCGCCTCGCCGGCGTGACGGCTGCAGGCCGCCAGGCTTGCCAACAGCAGCATCGACAACGCCATCCGACCGTAGTTCATCTGTTGCTCCTTGGGTGTTAGCGTAGAACCTTGCCCGGGTTCATGATGTTATGCGGGTCAAACGCCTGCTTGACGGCGCGCATGAGGGAGAGTTCCACGGGAGAGGCATAGCGCTCGAGCTCCCCCACCTTCAGTTGTCCGATGCCGTGTTCGGCACTGAAGCTGCCGCCGAACTCGTGTACCCAATCGTGCACCGCCCGCTGCACCTCCTCGGCACGCGCAAGAAAGCGCGCTGCGTCCGCCCCCGGCAGCGCGCTGACATTGAAGTGCAGATTGCCATCGCCCGCGTGCCCGTACGCGATCAGACGTCCGTCCGGCACATGCGCCTCGATCCAGGGCGCCGCGCGCGCGACAAAGTCGGCGAGGCGGCCCACGGGCACGGAGATGTCGTGCTTGAGTCCTACGCCTTCGCGGCGCTGCGCCTCGGGGATGTTCTCACGCATCTGCCACAGCAACTCACGCTCGCGCTCGCTGTGTGCGATCACGGCGTCCGCCAGCTCACCCTCGCCGAGTGCGGCGCCGAGGGCTTCCTCGAGTATGCCCTCGAGCGGATCCGCCGCGCGCGAGGAGGACAGTTCGCACAGCGCGTACCAGGGGTAGGGCGTGGCAAAGGGATCGCGGACGCCGGGGATGTGGCGCACGGTGAGTTCCAGGGCAATGCGCGGGAGGATTTCGAAGGAGCTCACGCGCTCGCTGCTCGCGTTGCGCAGCCGCCGCAGCAGTGCCAGCGCTGCGCGCACGTCGGCCACCGCCGCGAGTGCCGTGGCGCGGGCGAGAGTTTCCGGGAAGAGTTTCAGAGTCGCCGCCGTGATCACGCCGAGCGTGCCCTCGGCGCCGAAGAACAGGGACTTGATGTCGTAGCCGGTGTTGTCCTTGCGCAGGGCGGCAAGCGCGTTGAGCACGCGGCCGTCCGCCAGCACGACCTCCAGTCCCAGCACCAGATCGCGCATCATGCCGTAGCGCAACACGCTCGTGCCGCCGGCGTTGGTGGAGAGGTTGCCGCCGATCTGGCAGCTGCCCTGCGAGCCCAGGCTCAGGGGGAAGAAGCGCTGCGCCTGTGTGGCCGCGGCCTGCACCTGCGCCAGCAGACAACCGGCCTCCGCCACCAGCGAGTCGTTGGCGACGTCGACCTCGCGGATGCGGTTGAGCCGCTCAAGCGCCAGCACGATCTGCGCACCCGTCGCATCGGGCGTCGCGCCGCCACAGTAGCTGGTGTTGCCGCCGTGCGGTACGACGCCCACGCGATGGGCGTTGCAGAGCGCAAGCACCTGCGACACCTGGGCGACGGTACGCGGCCGCAGCACCGCCAGCGCGCGGCCCTGATAGAGCCGGCGGTGATCGGTGAGGTAAGGAGCGCTCGGCGCGCCCGCATCCACGATGCCGTCGTCGCCGAGAATCCCGCGCAATTGCTGGCGCAGGTCCGCGCCGCTTGCAGTCAATTGATGTTGAGGGCTTGCAGCGCCGCGATACGCTCATCGAGCGGCGGGTGACTCATGAACAGCCGCTTGAGGCCCCCGCCCACCGGGCCCTCGGCGATGCCGAAAGCGGCGAACTGTTTCGAGGGTAGCGGCTCGTGCACCGCCTTCAGATCCTCGAGCGCGCCGATCATGTTGGGCTTGCCGGCAAGCTGCGCGCCGCCGCGGTCGGCGCGGAACTCACGCCGCCGCGAGAACCACATGACGATGATGCTCGCAAGTATCCCGAGCACCAGCTGCAGCACGATGACGGTGGCAAAGTAGCCGATGCCGCCGCGTCCGTTCTGGGAGCGGTCGACGAGGCCGCCGATGACGCGCGACAGGAAGATCACGAAGGTGTTGAGAACACCCTGGATCAGCGCCAGCGTCACCATGTCCCCGTTGGCAACGTGTGTCATCTCGTGACCCACCACCGCCTCGACTTCCTGGCGTCCCATGCGCTGCAACAGCCCGGTGCTCACCGCGACTAGCGCCGAGTTGCGGCTCATACCGGTGGCGAATGCGTTGGGATCGGGGGACTGGAAGATGCCCACTTCGGGCATGCCGACGCCCACCGTGCGCGCGTACTGCTCGACCACACCAAGCAGCCAGCGTTGCGTCGGGTCGGTGCTCTGCGGGTCGATAACCTGTACGCCCATGCTGTGCTTGGCCATGGTCTTGGACAGGGCAAGCGAGATGAGCGAGCCGCCGAAACCGAAGACTGCCGCAAACACCAGCAGCCCGCCGTAGCTCTGCCCGTGCACGGCGAGCCAGGCGTCGAGGCCGGTGAGGCGCAGCACGACCGACAGCACCAGCAGCACGGCGATGTTGGTCAGAACGAACAGGAAGATGCGTTTCATGGCGGGGCCTGCAACTAGATTAGGGGCCAACTTTGACAGGGCAAGCGAACTGTACCGGTACGCGGCTACGCTCGCCAGCGTGGGGGCAGGCGCACAGTTTTCAAGTCCTCCGGGGATTCACGCCGCCGCCACCCGCCGCGCGACTAGCCGGCGACGACGCCGAGCGCCTTGCCCACGAGGAAGCTCACCGCCCCCGCCCCGCCGCCGATCAGCACCATGCGCAGGGCGCTGTGCACGGCGGCACGCCCGGTAAACAATGACAAGCCGAGCCCCACGGCGAACAGGGCGAGGAGCGTGAGCGCCGCCGACCCGAGCACGGCGCGCGTGCCGCTCGCGCCGAGGAGCAGCGGCAGGAGCGGCACCGCCGCGCCGACGGCGAAGGTCACGAACGAGGCGCTGGCCGCCCCCCAGGGCGAACCGAGGTCATCGGGATTGAGACCGAGCTCCTCGCGCGCCAGCACGTCGAGCGCGTGCGCCGGATCGGCGAGCAGCGCCTGGCTGAGCGTACGAGCCTGCTGAAGCTCCACGCCGCGCGCGTGGTAGATCAGCGCCAGTTCTTCGGCTTCCTCCTGCGGGTACGCGGCCAGTTCCTCGCGCTCTATCGATGTCGGGAACGCTCAATACTCATTCCGCTCATCATCGACGTCGTCCTCATCCTCATCCAGATCATCATCATCCTCGTCTTCGTCCTCTTCCCAGTCCTCCTCATCCTCATCCTCGTCGTCATCGTCATCCTCGGGCTCGGACCAGCCCTCCGGCTCCTCGATGCGATCCAGGTCCATCTCGTGCCAGGCCTCGATGTCAAGTTCCTCGATGTCGCCATCCAGGTACTCGATCTCCACCAGTTCCGAATCCTCATCCACGGACAGCACGCGGAAGGATTCTTCTTCTTCGAGGTTCTCGTACCACTGGCCAACAACCGGTTCGTAATCTCTGCTCACCGCGACAGCCACCCTGTTTTTTCGTGCGCCGTTGATAAGTGTAGGGGCTGCGCTCTCCTTGGGCAACGCACCCCGAATGCGTATAGTTTTCCTCCATATGAATGTCCACGCTCCCGATCCAGCAGCGCCCCTCACTCAAGCACGGCTGATCGTCGTGAAGGTCGGCTCGGCGCTGCTGGTTGACGGCGAGAGCGGGCGTGTCAACCGCGCCTGGCTCGAGACTCTGGTCGAGGATCTCCTGCGACTGCGCAAGCGCGGTCAGAAGGTCATTCTGGTGTCATCGGGCGCGATCGCGCTCGGGCGGCGGCGGCTCGGGCTCAAGAGCGGTCCGTTACGACTGGAGGACAGCCAGGCCGCGGCGGCGGTCGGACAGATCCGGCTCGCGCACGCTTATAAGGAACTGCTCGAAGCGAAGGACGTGACCGTGGCGCAGGTGCTGCTCACGCTCGAGGACAGCGAGCGTCGCCGCCGCTACCTCAATGCCCGCGCCACCCTGGCGTCGCTCCTCGCTCTCGGCGCGCTGCCGGTGATCAACGAGAATGACACGGTCGCTACCGCCGAGATCCGCTACGGAGATAACGACCGCCTCGCGGCGCGGGTCGCGCAGATGGCGAGCGCGGACTGTCTGGTGCTGCTGTCGGATGTCGAGGGTCTCTACAGTGCCGACCCGAATCATGATGCGAGCGCGCGCTTCATCCGCGAGGTGCGCCAGATCACACCGGCCATCGAGGCGATGGCGGGCCGGGCGGCTTCCGCCTTCGGCTCGGGCGGCATGCGCACCAAGATTCTCGCCGCGCGCATCGCAGTGGCGGCCGGCTGTCACATGTGTATCGCCGCCGGCGGGCACCCGCACCCGCTGCGTCGCATCGAGGAGGGGGCGGACTGCACCTGGTTCCTGCCGAGTGCCACACCGGCGGCGGCGCGCAAGCAGTGGATCGCCGGCACCCTGCGTCCCTCCGGCGCGCTCATCATTGATGCCGGCGCACTGCGGGCGCTGTTTGAGGGCCGCAGCCTCCTGCCCGCGGGCGTCACCGCGGCGCGCGGGCGCTTTGACCGCGGTGATACGGTGAGCGTGTTCACCGCGGACGGTATCGAGATGGCCCGCGGCATCGTGGCTTACTCCGATGCCGACGCGGCGCGCATCATGGGCCGGCGCTCCACGGAGATTGCGGATATTCTCGGTTTCCGCGGCCGCGACGAAATGATCCATCGCGACGATCTCGTGCTGCTGCGCGAGGAGGTGGGCGTGCCGGTGATGCCGACTCCGCAGCCCCTGAGCTAAAGGCCGCCATGCACACGCAGCAGCTTCGCGAGATGATGGAGGGCCTCGGGCGCGCCGCGCTTGCGGCGGCCGCGCTGCTGGCGCGCGCCGGCACGGCGCAGAAAGACACAGTCCTCGGCGCGGCTGCGGCTGCGGTACGCCGCGAGCGCGCCAGCATTCTTGCCGCCAACGCGCGGGATCTTGCGGCTGCAGGTGCACGCGATCTGAGCGCCGCGCGCCTGGATCGGCTGCGCCTCGATGCCGCGCGCATCGAGGCGATTGCTGCCGGCCTCGAGGCGGTGCGCGCCCTGCCCGATCCCATCGGTACCGTGGCGGAACGGTGGGAACGGCCGAACGGTCTGCGTATCGAGCGCGTGATCGTGCCGCTCGGCGTCATCGGCATCATCTACGAGAGCCGACCCAATGTGACCACGGATGCCGGCGCGCTGTGCCTGAAAGCCGGCAACGCCGTGATCCTGCGCGGCGGCTCCGAGAGCGAGCACTCGAACCGCGCGTTGCATGCGTGCCTGGCGGCGGGTCTGGAGGCGGCCGGCCTGCCTGCCGGGTGCATCCAGCTCGTGCCGACGAGCGATCGTGCCGCCGTCGGCTACCTGCTCGCCGGCATGAGCGAGTATCTGGACGTCATCGTCCCGCGCGGCGGCAAGGCCCTGGTACAACGCGTGCAGCAGGAAGCGCGCGTACCGGTGATCGGCCATCTCGAAGGCAACTGTCACGTGTATGTCGATAGGGACGCGGACGTGCGCATGGCGCGCGCGATCGCGCTCAACGCCAAGATGCGCCGCACCGGCATCTGCGGCGCCGCCGAGACGCTGCTGGTGGATGAGGCCTGTGCGGCAACGCATCTCACCCCGATCATCAAGGACCTGCTGGATGCGGGCTGCGAGGTGCGCGGCGATGCACACGTGCAGCGCGTGGATGCGCGCGTGCGCGCGGCGCGCGAGGAGGACTGGTACACCGAATACCTGGACGCGATCATCGCCGCGCGCGTGGTCGATGGCGTCGATGCCGCGATCGCACACATCGCGCGCTATGGTTCCGCGCACACCGAGTCGATCGTCACCGACAACCCGGCGACCGCCGAGCGCTTCCTGGCACACGTCGATAGTGCCATCGTGCTGCACAACGCTTCCACGCAGTTTGCCGACGGCGGCGAGTTTGGCATGGGTGCGGAGATCGGTATCTCCACGGAGCGCTTCCATGCCCGCGGTCCGGTCGGTGTGGCGCAGTTGACCAGCTACAAGTACGTGGTGCGCGGCGCAGGACAGGTGCGCGCCTGAGGCGTGTTCAGCGGTGCGGGTGCCCGTGCGCCGGCGCCGCCTCCGGTGCGGGCGTCGCGCAGCGCTCGCAGTTGACCCAGCCGGAATCGCCGCTGGCGTAGTGCTCTTTTTTCCAGATCGGCACGCGGTGCTTGACCTCATCGATGATGTAACGGGCCGCGAGAAACGCCTCATGACGGTGTGGCGCGCTCGCCCCGACCCACACGGCCACCTCGCCGATGGCCAGATCTCCCAGGCGATGCTCGCAGGCGGCGCGCGTCACGCCGAAGCGCGCCACCGCCTCGGCGATGATGCGCTCGCCCTCGCGCACCGCGAGGGCCTCGAAGGCTTCGTATTCCAGGCGCCGCACCTTCGCGCCCTCGTTGTGATCGCGCACCCACCCCTCAAAGCAAGCGAAGCCGCCGCAGGCGGGCTCGGCCAGCGCCGCGCGCAGGCGCGCGCCGTCGATGGCGGTGCGGGTGAAGCGAAAGGTCTGCACGGGCGTCAAGCCTCAGCCGCCGGCCACCGGGGGAATGAACACCACCGCATCGCCCTCGTGCAGCGGCGTTGACCAATCGGCGAACTCGGCATTCACGGCCACACGCAGCTGCTCGGGGGCGAGCGTGAAGGGGTAGCGCGCGGCGAGTTCTGCGTACAGCTCGCGCGGTGTGCGGGCGCTGCTGCGCACAGCCTCCTCGCGCCGCCCGGCCTGCTCACGCAGCAGCGCATAGTACTGCACGTTCAGTTGCCTGGGCTGCGTGGCGCTCTCCTGGGTCACTGCGCCATATTCCTCGGGCGTGTTGATGTTGTCGAGCGCACGCGGGTTGGGCTCCTCGATGAGGTGCGCCCCGACGTGCAGCAGGAACTTGCGCGGGCAGTGCTTACCCTGGGCCACGTAGTCGCTGAGGGCCGCGCGGCTGCGCGGCTCGTAAATCGCGCACAGCGGCTCGGGCAATCCGTCGTGACTTGAGCGGTAAGCGGTGGCGAGCGCGGTGGTAGCGCGCGCGCCGATCAGCCGCCGCAGTGTCGGCTCATCGAGCAG
>DATHLO010000059.1:0-2120 GCA_035488075.1 Steroidobacteraceae bacterium
CTCTTTCCTGCCAGGCGCCTTCGCCCTGGATTTCGGCGGCAAGGAGGCCGGCGCGGCCGCCTCCGGGCTGGTGGACGGCACGGGTTATCTGGGCGGAGTACTCGCGGGCACGGTGATGGCACGACTCGCAGTCGCCTTTGGCTGGGGAGGCGTGTTCATCACTCTCGCACTCGTCAGTGCACTGGCGGCGCTCGGCGCCGGCTACCTGTACATGCTGAACGCGCGCGCCGCCGCGGCAAGCTAGCACGCCGGCGCGAGCCGCCGCGCGCGGCGCCACGGGCGCACAGCGCCTTGCCAAACGGTGCACGCGCGCGTAATCATTCCGCCTTCCGTGGAGCAGTTTGACGCGATCGCCGGGGCGCGGCGCCCTGCCCGAATTCGCGCTGGCCGAGACCCATGCGGGGTCCGCAGAACCAAGGCCGGGGAAACCGCCTCCCGCTGACCCGTTAAGGAGCTCGCCTTCATGCAACCAGAAGAGGTGCGCACGAGCGCCCAGGCCCGGGCGATCGTTGAAGAGCGGGGCCTGGCGCACGTCAAGGTCGCCGTCTTTGACAATGACGGGATCCTGCGCGGCAAGTACATCGAGCGCGAAAAATTCTTTGCAGCACTCGATAAGGGCATGGGATTTTGCGACGTCGTGCTCGGGTGGGATTCCAACGACCAGCAGTACGATAACGTCACGTTTACCGGCTGGCACACCGCCTTTCCGGATGCCTCCGTGCGGCTGCTCCCCGAAACCTGCCGCGCCTTGCCGCTCGAGGGCAACATGCTCCTGTTTCTCGGTGAGTTCGCCGGGCACGCCGAGGAAGTGTGCCCGCGGGCAACGCTGCGCCGTGTCCTCGAGCGCGCCGCGACCATGGGCTATGTCGCCTCGGCGGCCGCCGAATATGAATTCTTCGTTTTCAACGAGACCCCGGCGAGCGTGCGCGAGAAAGGCTATCGCACACTTATCAATCTCACGCCGGGGATGTTCGGCTATTCGATGTTGCGCAGCGCGGTGCACGCAGAGCTCTACCAGGCCCTGCTGCAGCTGGCCATCGATATGCGCATGCCGATCGAAGGGCTGCATACCGAAACCGGTCCGGGCGTCATCGAGGCGGCGCTGCACTACACCGAGGCGCTCGAAGCGGCCGATCGCGCCGCGCTGTTCAAGACGTTTGTGAAGGTGCTCGCCCAGCGCCGCGGTCTGATGGCGACCTTCATGGCCAAGTGGTCGCAGCAGCTACCGGGTCAGAGCGGGCACTTGCACGTATCGCTCGCGCGCCAGGACGGCTCCTCCGCGTTCTTTGACCAATCGAGTGCGCATACCATGTCCCAGGAGATGCGCTGGTTCGTCGGCGGCCAGCAGGCTCTCATGCCTGAATTGCTCGCCATGGTCGCCTCTACGGTCAACAGCTACACGCGCCTGGTGCCCGGCTTCTGGGCGCCGACGGCCGCCACCTGGGGCGTGGAGAATCGCACCTGTGCGCTGCGCGTCATTCAGGGCGGCGCCAAGAGCCAGCGGGTGGAGTACCGCATCGCGGCTGCGGACATCAATCCGTACCTGGCGATCGCGGTGGCGGTCGGTTCGGGACTGTGGGGCATCGAGCACAGGGTCGAGCCGGATGAGCCGATTACCGGCAACGCCTACGACCGCAAGCTCCCCGCGAAGCGCCAGTTGCCGCGCACGCTCAGCGAGGCGGCGCAACGTCTGGCCCAATCCAAGCCCGCGCAGGCACTGTTCGGGGCACCGTTCGTGGCCCACTTTGCCGCCAGCCGCGAATGGGAGGAGCGCGAGTTTCGCCGGGCCGTGACTGACTGGGAACTCGCCCGCTATTTCGAGATCATCTGATGATCATCAAGACCATTTCCCCTGTCGACGGCCGTGTGGTGGCCGAGCGTACCGCCGCCACGGCGGCGCAGATCGATGAAACTCTGCAGCGGGCGCGCACGGCGCAGCGCGAGTGGCGCGCGGTCACGCTCGCCGAGCGCGCGGCGATCATCGAGCGCTTCTGCAGCGAATTCGAGCGGCGTGGCGCCGAGATCGCCACCGGACTCAGCTGGCAGATGGGGCGACCCATCCGTTTCGCGCCGAGTGAGGTGCGCGGCACGCTCGAGCGCGCGCGCTACATGACCGCCGT
>DATHLO010000060.1:0-5882 GCA_035488075.1 Steroidobacteraceae bacterium
TTAATGGCTGATATTGCCCGCGAAATCCTGCCGGTCAGTCTCGAAGAGGAGATGCGGCAGTCCTACCTCGACTATGCGATGAGCGTGATCGTCGGCCGCGCACTGCCGGATGTGCGCGACGGACTCAAGCCCGTGCATCGGCGCGTGCTGTACGCCATGCGCGAGCTGGGTAACGACTGGAATAAAGCCTACAAGAAGTCTGCGCGTGTCGTCGGCGACGTGATCGGAAAGTACCACCCGCACGGCGACACGGCCGTCTACGACACCATCGTGCGCATGGCGCAGCCCTTCTCGATGCGCTACCTGCTGGTCGACGGCCAGGGCAATTTTGGCTCGGTCGACGGGGATCTGCCGGCGGCCATGCGTTACACCGAGGTGCGCATGTCGCGCCTCGCGCACGAGCTGCTCGCGGACATCGAGAAGGAAACAGTCGATTTCACGCCCAACTACGACGAGTCCGAGCACGAACCCTCGGTGCTGCCCACGCGGGTACCGAACCTTCTGGTCAACGGCCAGACCGGCATCGCGGTGGGCATGGCCACCAACATCCCGCCGCACAACCTCATCGAGACGGTGAACGCGTGTCTGGCGCTGCTGGATGATCCGGCGCTGCCGCTCGCCGCGCTGATGCAGCACATGCCGGGTCCGGATTTCCCGACCGGCGGCATCATCAACGGCGCGCAGGAAATCGCCACCGCCTACCGCACCGGCCGCGGGCGCCTGTCGGTGCGCGCGCGCGTCAGCATCGAGGAAGTGGGCAAGGGCGACCGGCAGGCGATCGTGGTCAGCGAGTTGCCTTACCAGGTGAACAAAGCGCGCCTCATCGAGCGCATTGCGCAACTGGTGCGCGAGAAACTGCTCGACGGTATTGCCAGTGACGGTCTGCGCGATGAGTCCGACAAGGACGGGATGCGCATCGTCATCGAGTTAAAGCGCGGCGAAGTCACCGAGATCGTCCTCAACAACCTGTACGCGCAGACACCGATGGAAACGGTGTTTGGCATCAACATGGTGGCGCTGCAGGACGGGCAGCCGAAGCTCATGTCGCTCAAGGAGATGCTGGAGGCCTTCATCCGGCATCGGCGCGAAATCGTCACACGCCGCACGATTTACGACCTGGCCAAGGCGCGCGACCGGGCCCACATCCTCGAAGGTCTGGCGGTGGCGCTCGCCAACATCGACGAGGTGATCGCGCTCATCAAGGCTGCGCCCGCCCCCGCCGAGGCGCGCACGGCACTCCTCGCCCGCCCGTGGCCTCCCGGGGTCGTGACACAGCTGCTCGAGCGCGCCGGCACCATCTCCACGCGGCCCAAGACCCTCGCGCCGGAATTCGGCCTCAAGGCGGAAGGCTACCGGCTCTCGGAAGTGCAGGCGCAGGCGATCCTCGACATGCGCCTGCATCGGCTCACCGGGCTCGAGCAGGACAAGATCATCGCCGAGTACCGCGAGCTCCTCGACGGTATTCGCGACCTGAGCGACATCCTGGCGCGGCCGGAGCGTCTCACGCAGGTGGTGCGCGCCGAGCTCATCGAGGTGCGCGAAGCCTATGGCGATGCGCGCCGCACCGAGATCAACCGTGATCATCTGGACCTGACCACCGAGGATCTGATCGAGCCGCAGGACGTGGTGGTCACGCTCAGCCACGCCGGCTACGCCAAGAGTCAGCCCCTCACCGAGTACCAGACGCAGCGTCGTGGCGGACGCGGCAAGACCGCGACCGCGGTGAAGGACGAGGACTTCGTCGAGAAGCTGTTCGTCGCACATACCCATGACACCGTGCTGTGCTTTTCCAACCGCGGCAAGGTCTACTGGCTCAAGGTCTACGAGCTGCCACAGGCCGGGCGCGGCGCGCGCGGCAAACCGATGGTGAATCTGCTGCCGCTGGAGGAGGGCGAGAAGATCAACGCGCTGCTGCCGGTGAAGCAGTACGACGAGCAGCACTTCGTGTTCATGGCCACCCGCACCGGCACGGTGAAGAAGACTCCGCTCGCCGCTTTCTCGCGCCCGCGTACCACCGGCATCATCGCCCTGGATCTGGCCGACAACGATCAGCTCGTCGGGGTGGCGCTCACCGACGGGGAGCGCGAAGTCATCCTCGTCTCCAGCGGCGGCAAGGCCATCCGCTTTCACGAAAATGAAGTGCGTCCCATGGGACGCGAGGCCGCCGGCGTGCGCGGCATCCGCCTGGGTCCCGGGCACGACGTCATCGCCCTCATCGTGGTCGGCGCGGGACACGTGCTGACCGCTTCCGCGACCGGCTACGGCAAGCTCACCCCGCTCGAGGACTTCCCCTCGCACGGGCGCGGCGGCCAGGGCGTCATCGCGCTGCAAACCTCCGATCGCAATGGCTTCACCGTGGCGGCGCTGCAGGTGATGGCGGGGCAGGAGATCATGCTCATCAGCTCGACCGGTACGCTGGTGCGCACCACCGTGGATGAGATCTCCGTGCAGGGCCGCAACACCCAGGGCGTGCGGCTCATCCGCCTCGGCGAGGGCGAACGCCTGGTCGGCATCGAGCGCGTCGAGAGCCTGGAGGGCGCGGAGGAGACGGCCGTGACCGGCGAGATTCCCAAACCCGGCGCCCCCGAACCGGCGGCGGAATCCTAGGCGCAAAAGTTCTCACGCGCGCCGGCTGCGCGTTGCTAAGATCCCTCCTTCCCTGATGGCTTAAGCCGACCCAGAAGAGGGGGTGCTCGTGCGCGTCTTCAATTTCGCCGCGGGGCCGGCCACGATGCCCCTGGAAGTCCTCGAACAGGCCCGGGACGAGCTCACCGACTGGCACGGTTCGGGCATGTCGGTGATGGAGATCAGCCACCGCAGCAAGGCCTTTCTGGCCGCAGCGGGCGAGGCGGAGATACGGGTGCGCGAGCTGCTCACGGTGCCGCGCGGGTACCGGGTGCTGTTTCTGCAGGGCGGGGCCACCGGACAGTTTGCCGCGGTGCCGATGAACCTGGCACCCGCGCAAGCGAGCGCGGATTACCTCAATACCGGCGCCTGGTCCAAGCGTGCGATCGCCGAGGCGCAGCGCTTTGTGAAGGTCAACGTCGCCGCCGATGAGGCCCCCTCCAAGTACACCACCGTGCCCGCGCCGGGTGCGCTCAGGCTCAGTCCGGGCGCCGCCTACGTGCACTACACCGCCAACGAGACCATCGGGGGGGTGGAGTTCCCCTACGTACCCGACAGCGCCGCCGTGCCGCTCGTGGCCGATATGTCGTCCAATATCCTGTCGCGCCCGGTGCCGGTGGAGAAGTTCGGCGTCATCTACGCCGGCGCGCAGAAGAACATTGGTCCCGCCGGTTTGGTGCTGGTGATCGTCCGCGACGATCTTCTGGATCACGCGCGGCCCGGGACGCCCGCGGTGTGGAACTATGGGGCCATGGCCGCTGAAGACTCGATGCTCAATACGCCGCCCACTTTCGCGCTCTACGTCGCCGGACTCATCTTCAAGTGGCTGCAGCAGGAGGGCGGGCTGCCGGTCGTGGCGGCGCGCAACGAGGCGAAGGCGCAGCTACTGTATGGGGCGATCGACGGCTCGGACCTCTACCGCAATCCGGTCGCCCCGGCATGCCGCTCCCGCATGAACGTGCCCTTCACGCTCGTGAAGAGCGAACTCGAGCATGCCTTCCTCGCCGAGGCGCGTGCGGCCGGGCTTGTGAATCTCGAGGGACACCGCTTGGTCGGCGGTATGCGCGCGAGTCTTTACAACGCGATGCCGCTCGCGGGCGTTGAGGCGCTGGTGTCGTTCATGCGCGATTTCGAGCGGCGACACGGCTGAGGATGGCGTGACTTTTCGCATCCTCACCCTCAACGACATCAGCGCCCGCGGGCTTGCGCGCCTGCCGCGCGAGCGCTACCAGGTCGGCGCCGATATCACCCGCCCGGACGCGATTCTGCTGCGCTCCGCGGACATGCACGGCGCGAGAATCGCCCCCGAGGTGCGCGCCGTCGGCCGCGCCGGCGCGGGCGTCAACAACATCCCGGTCGAGACCCTCAGTCGCCGGGGTATCCCGGTATTCAACACCCCCGGTGCCAACGCCAACGCGGTCAAGGAGCTGGTGCTGGCGGGCCTGTTGCTCGCCGCGCGCAACATCGCGCCGGCGTGGCTCTTCGCGCGCAGCCTGAGCGGGGATGATGCGGCCATTGAGAGCGCGGTGGAGCGCGGCAAGAAGAACTTCGTCGGCTTCGAGCTGCCCGGGCGCACGCTTGGGGTCGTGGGACTGGGCGCGATCGGCGTCGAGGTTTCCAATTCCGCGCTCGCGCTCGGCATGCATGTGCTCGGCTACGATCCGCAGATCACCGTGCAGCGCGCCTGGCAGCTCTCGGCCAGCGTCGAACAGGCGCTCTCGCTCGAGGACCTGTTCGCACGCGCGGATGCGATCAGCGTGCACGTGCCCTTGAATGAGCGCACCACCAAGCTCGTGAACGCCACGCGCCTCGCGCTGATGAAGCCCGACGGGACGCTCCTGAACTTTGCGCGCGCCGCCATCGTCGATGATGCGGCGGTCATTGCGGCCCTGGATGCCGGGCGCCTGCATGCCTACGTGTGTGATTTCCCCACGGCCGCCCTCAAGGACCACCCGCAGGTGGTCACGCTGCCGCACCTGGGCGCCTCCACCGGGGAGGCCGAGGAGAACTGCGCGGTCATGGTGGCCGAACAGGTGCGCGATTTCCTGGAGAACGGCAATATCAGGAACAGCGTCAACTACCCGGAAGCGATCCTGCCGCGCATACCCAATACCACGCGGCTCGCAATCGCCAACAGCAACGTACCGAACATGGTCGGACAGATCTCCACCTGCCTCGCCGCCGCGCAGCTGAACATCGCGGATCTGCTCAATAAGTCGCGCGGCGAATACGCCTATACCCTCATCGACACCGATGGCACGGTCGGCGAGGAAGTACTCACGAAGATCCGTGCGATTGCGGGCGTACTCTGCGCCCGCATCCTCTGAGGACTGTGCCCATGGCCGCCAGCAAGAAGAAGAAAAAGACCGCCACGGGCGCCATCGCGGGTGCCAAACCGCTGCGACTCGAGCTGGCCGCGGTGCGCTCGCGCATCGACGCGGTCGACGAGCAGATCCACCACGCCATCAACGAGCGCGCGCGCCTCGCGCAGCAGGTGGGCATCTCCAAGACCGCCGCCGGCCGCGCGGTGGATTTCTACCGCCCGGAGCGCGAAGCGCAGGTGCTGCGCCGCGCCCGCGCCCGCAATGCCGGCCCGTTGCGCGACGCGGAGGTGCTGCGGCTGTTTCGCGAGATCATGTCGGCGTGTCTTGCGCAGCAGGAGCCGCTCAAGGTCGCCTTCCTGGGGCCCGAGGGCACGTTCACGCAAACCGCAGTGCTCACTCACTTCGGTCACTCGGTGCGCGCCCTGCCGCTCGCCTCCATCGATG
This sequence comes from Steroidobacteraceae bacterium, assembly GCA_035488075.1. GTDB lineage: Bacteria > Pseudomonadota > Gammaproteobacteria > Steroidobacterales > Steroidobacteraceae > 13-2-20CM-66-19. Next base: position 5,394 of record DATHLO010000060.1, read on the forward strand.
AGGTGTTTCACGAAGTCGAGGCGGGCAGCGCCGATTTTGGCGTGGTACCGATCGAGAACTCCAGCGAGGGCACGGTCAATCACACCCTCGATCGCTTTCTTACCTCGCCGCTGAAGATCTGCGGCGAGGTGGAGCTGCGCATCCGCCAGCACCTGATGGGCAGCATGAATGCCCTCGGGCGCATCGTGCGCGTGTGCTCGCATCCGCAATCGCTCGCCCAGTGCCGTGAGTGGCTCGAAGAGCACCTGCCGGGGATCGAGCAGGTGCCGGTCTCGAGCAACGCCGAGGGCGCGCGGCGCGCGCGCGATGAGAAGGGCACCGCAGCGATCGCCGGGGATACCGCCGCTGAGGTCTATGCACTTAAGGTGCTTGCCGCCGAGATCGAGGATCGCGCCGACAACACGACGCGCTTTCTCGTGCTCGGGCCGAAGCTCTTCGCCCCGAGCGGCGAGGATCGAACGACGCTCCTGGTCTCGGTGCTGCACACGG
>DATHLO010000061.1:0-4415 GCA_035488075.1 Steroidobacteraceae bacterium
CAGCGCGGTATACCAGGAAGTCGAAAAACCGCCCCACACGTTCACGAGTGGGGAGGCGTTAAAAGAGTAGGCGATCAGCACCAGGATCGGCAGGTAGAGGATGGCGATGCCGCTGAAGAGCACCGTCTGCAAAAACGCGGACGAGCGTTGTTCCATCCCCTGCCTCAGCTCTCGATCTGCCGTACGTTGTAGTACTGGTAGATCGCGATCGGTCCTGCCAGCAGCAGCAGGAAGGCGATGGCTACCGCGGCCGCCACCGGCCAGTCGTGGTTGCCGAAGAATTCATCCCACAGCACGCGCCCGATCATGAGGCTGTTCGGGCCGCCAAGGAGGGAGGGAATGACGAACTCACCGACTGCCGGGATGAACACCAGCATGGAGCCGGCAATCACGCCCGGCACCGACAGGGGCAGCGTGACATCCAGAAAGGCGCGCCGCGGCGTGCTGCCAAGGTCACCGGCCGCCTCGAGCAGCGTCGGGTCGAGTTTTTCGAGCGTGGCGAACAGCGGCAGCACCATGAAGGGCAGGTACGAATAGACGATGCCGATGTAGACCGCGAGCCCGGTGCGCATGATGTGCAGGGGCTGCCGGATCACCCCGAGGTCCAGCAGCACGGTGTTGAGAAAGCCATTGTCGCGGATGATCCCCTCGAGCGCGTACACGCGCAGCAGGAAGGAGGTCCAGAACGGTAGCATGATGACCAGCAGCAGCAGGTTCTGCGCCGACTTGGGGCTGCGCGCGATGGCATAGGCCATCGGGTAGCCGATCGCAAGACAGATCAGGGTCGAGAAAAACGCGGTCCGCAGCGAGTAGAGGTAGGCGACGCCGTAGACCTCATCCGTAAGCAGGTAGCGGTAGTTGCCGAGATTGACCGCGAGCTTCAGGTGATGATCGGCCGTGAAGGAGATGACGTCCGTGAACGGCGGCACGCGCGGGACGGCTTCGGCGAAGCTGATCTTGAAGGCGAAGGCGAACGGGATGAGGAAAAATATCAGCAGGAAAATGATGGGCGGCAGGATGATGAGCCAGCGGCCCGGTCGCCAGGTCGGTTTCATGTTATGTGCTTTGCCGGTGCTCGCGCGCCATTTTGCGCGATAAACTCAGCAACTGTGCAACTTTTGCCCATCCGGTGAGCGTGCCGGGCGCGGCTGCGGCGGGGAATGTGGCGATCCAGAGAGGCTCGACAGAGACTGCAGCGCAACCCCCCGGTGGCGGTTCGCGCATTCGTCAGCGCCAGCGGCAGAGGCTGATCGACGCCTGCATCTCCGCGCTGCACATCTATGGCCCCTCGCGCACCACGGTTGAGAAGGTGGTGGCCCTCGCCGACCTCTCCCCCGGCATCGTGCGCTTTTACTTCGACTCGAAGGCCGCGATGCTGGTGGCCTCGCTCGATTATCTGGCGCGCGAGTTCGAAGAGCGCGTGCTCGCGCCGGTCGCGCAGCTCAAGCACAGTCCCGTGCAGGCGCTGCGGCTGCTCGTGGAGCTGTATCTGGATGCGGAGATCGCCAGTCCGCGCAAGGTGTCGGTCTGGTACTCCTTCTGGGGCGAGGCGAGCTCGCGCCAGGAGTACCTCGACATCTGCGGCAAGAAGGACGAGGACTTTGCCGTGCTGGTGCGCGAGCTCGTGGGGCAGCTGATCGCCGAGACCGGCGCCATCCAGCTCGACGCCGACGGCGTGGCGCTCGGGCTGATCGGCGTTCTGGAGGTGCTGTGGCAGGGCATCGCGTTCCAGAGCGAGGCCAATATTGATCGGCGCGAGCTCGTGAGCCGCTCGCTCGCCTTCCTGAGGTCGGTTTTCCCGGGTGAGTTTGCGCCCGCGCCGCCCGGCAGCGCGCCGAGCGCCACCGCAGCCGGCGGCAGCGGGCGCCTGCCGGCACGCGCTTACAACGATGCGGCGCTGCTTGCGGCCGAACGCGCGGAGCTGCTGCGCCCCGCCTGGCAGGTGCTCGGCCATGAGGCGGAGCTGCGCGTGCCGGGGGACTACGTGAGCGGAGATTTGGGCGGCGAGCGGGTGCTTATCGTGCGCGCCGAGCGCGAGCGGCTGCATGCGTTCCGCAATACCTGCCGCCGCAGTCCGCACGCGCTGGTGACCGAGCGCGCCGGCCAGCTGCAAAGCGCCATCCGCTGTGCGACGCACGGGCTGACCTACACCTTCGACGGGCAGCTCGTGGAAGGCAAGACGCCCGGGGATCTGACGCCGCTTGAGCTCGCACGCCGTGAGCGGCTGGTACTGGCGCGCGCCGTGCACACGGGCAGTGAGGGGCCAGTTGCGACGGTGCCGTGGGGGGCGTTCGCCCTGCTCACGCCCCGCGGCGTCACGGATCTTGAGGTGGCGGCTGACTGGAAAGTGATCGTCGAGCAGTGGCTCGAGAATCCCCAGCCGCAGCAGCAGTTCCTGCCGCCCAACCAGCTGTTCGACGTGCGCCCGGAGGGGGCCGTCATTCTGCAGGTGACCCCGCTCGCGGCGGGGCGCTCGCGGTTGCGGCGCTTTGATTACAGCGCCCACAAGCGCGGCGCGCGGGATGTCTGGCGGCGCGAGTTCGACCGCTGGCTGGGCGAGCAGGTGGTGCTCGCCGAATCGACCCAGAGCGGACTGATCGGCGCGGCCACCGATCCTGGGGACACAGGTCCCGTCAGCGCCGCGCTCGCGCAATTCCGCGACGCGATCACCGCCGTGCTGCACGCCTTAGCAGCTAAGTGAGCCGCAGCTAGGCGAAGCGGGCGGGCGGGCTCGGCAGACGCGCCTCGGGAATGCGCTCGCGCAGCAGGTTGTGGAACTCGAGCATGCAGTTCTCCAGGCGCGAGAGCGGACCGGGCTCGTAGCTCGGGGAGGCCAGACCCTGCTGCACGCGCCTGCACAGGGACTCATCCTCACGCTGCACCTGGCGGTTAATGCGCGTCGCAAGATAACGCACGATGCGCATCTCGCGCCGTGCATCGGGCCGGCCGAAGGAGGCCCCGCGAATGGTGCACTTGCCCGGGCCGCGCGGCAGCACTTGAAAGAAGTCCATCTGATCGGGAAACACGTCGATCCCTAAGTTCGGCAGCGAGCTGTAGAAGCTCCAGCGTTTGCGATGCTCGGGGGGCAGATCGGTCGTCACCTGCTCGACCATCTGCTGGTACATGCGCTCGCTCCAGCGTGAGGAGGGCCGCTCGCGCAGCCAGCTCACCCCGCTCGCCACGCCCGGGTAGTTGCGCTGATCATCGTAATCGGGCGTAAACATGCGGTTCAGACCCGGGTGCCCGATCGGCACGTGATAGGACTCCAGATAGTTGTCCATGGCGATCTTCCAGTCGCACTCCCAATGCTCAATGTACGTGCCGCCGATCGGCTCCATGTCCTCGAAGCGATGCGGGGCGAATTCCGCAGCGATGCCGGCGAAGATCTCCTCGAGGGGCTTCGGCTCGCCCGTGAGGCAGATGAACACGAAGCCAAAGAGTACCTGCATGCGCACCGGCTTAAGTCCGAGCTGCGTGCGGTCCAGCGGCGGAAACGTGTCGCGGGCACTGATGGCGAGCAGCTCGCCGCTCAGGCGGTACGACCAGCCGTGATAGGGGCAGGTGACCGCCCCGGGGCAGTGACCCGCGCCATCGAGGATGCGCGAACCGCGATGGCGGCACACGTTGTGAAAGGCGCGGATCTGCCCTTGCGAATCGCGCAGCGCGACGACGCTGTCGATGCCACCGAGATCCGCCGTCACGTAATCCCCGGGCGTCTTCAGCGCGCTCACGTGGCAGATGATCTGCCAGGCCGGCCGCAGGATCCGCTCGTATTCAAGACGGGTCATCTCGGCGTTGTTGTAGACCCAGGCCGGCAGGGCGCGGACCACGGGTGCGGCGATCGTCTCAACCGGGCGGGCGGCGCTTAAGTTCATGGGATTGCGTCCGGTGGGGGTGGATGGTTCAATGCGGGTATATGGTCATATAATTCTACCGGAAAAAACTATATGATCATATAGACTGGTGCACGGCCCAGTGGTAAGTTGCCGCTCCAGAAGCCTTTTTTCGCACGCCAAGAGAGCGCTCCCATGGCCAGAAACCTGACCCGGAATCATGAACATTACCGGCGGGCCCTCACGCGCCTGCCCTTAGGGGTGGCCTCGAATTTCCGCTTCTGGGGCGAGGATCGGACGATTTACGTGAAGGAGGGGCGCGGCGCACGCATCACCGACCTCGACGGCAACGTGTACGTGGATTACCGCATGGGCTACGGGCCGGCGATCCTCGGGTATGCGGATGCGCGCGTGGACGAGGCCGCCCGCAAGGGTATGGAAGTGGGGGGAGTGTTCGCGCTCTCGACCGAACGCGAATACACCGTCGCGCAGCGCATCTCGCAGATGGTGCCGGCGGCGGAGCTGGTGCGCTTCTCGAACTCCGGCACCGAGGCCGTCATGGCGGCTTTGCGCCTGGCGCGC
>DATHLO010000062.1:0-6361 GCA_035488075.1 Steroidobacteraceae bacterium
CCGCGGTGCAATTGCTGAACGCGCACGGGGCGGGCGCGCAGCTCATCGGCGAGGTGCGTGCCGGCAGCCGCGGCGTGCTCATCGAAGAATGAGCGCCGGCACCCCGCTGCGGCTGACCATCCTGATCTCCGGCCGCGGCTCCAACATGACCGCGATTGCGCGCGCCTGCCTGGCAGGCGAGATCAATGCCCGCGTGGTCAGTGTCATCTCCGATCGCGCCGAGGCTGCGGGGCTGCTCGCCGCGCGCGACCTCGGCGCCGCCACGGCCACGGTGCTGCGTGAGCCGGGCACGTCCGTTGCAGTTTTCGAGCGCGAGCTCACCGCATCGATCGACGCCTCGCAGCCGCAGGTGATCGCGCTCGCAGGCTTCATGCGCATCCTGTCGCGTGCCTTCGTCGAGCACTATCTGGGTCGGATGCTGAACATCCATCCGTCGCTCCTGCCCGCGTACCGGGGGCTGCACACCCACCGGCGCGTGCTGGCGGACGGTGCCGGCGAACACGGTGCCAGCGTGCACTTCGTCACGCCCGAGCTTGATAGCGGCCCCATCGTGCTGCAGTCCAAGGTGGCCGTGCGAGCGGCCGATACCGAGGCCACGCTCGCCGCGCGCGTGTTGGCCACCGAACACATCATCTATCCGCGGGTCTTATCCTGGATCGCGCAGCAGCGCCTGACGTGGCACGATGGCGCGGCGTGGCTTGACGGCGCGCGCCTTGAGACACCGATCGTGGAGGATTTCCGTGCAGCAGTTGCCTGAAGAGCGCGCCAGCGCGCGCCGCAAGCGGATCGGAGTTTTGTGCGCGTGCCTGAGTGTCGCGCTTGTCGGCGCGGCGCGTGCCGACGAGCTCAAGCCCTATCAGGCGACCTACACCGGGATTTGGCGTGGGATGACCGTCGCGGTGTCGAATCTGAAGCTCGAACACACCGGTGACACCTGGACTTACAGCTCCAGAAGCGAGGGGCGCGGCCTCGGCCGCTTCGTGTCCGATATGGCACCCAACCAGACCAGCCTGGTGCGTGTGACCGCGACGGGCGTAGAACCCCAGAGCTACCAGTCCGGCGGCGGCGGTTCCGCCAGCGCCAGCATCGAGCTCAAGTACGACTGGCAGGCCCATCGCGTCAGCGGTAACTATCAGGGCACGCCGGTGGATCTGCCGCTCACGCCCCAGGTGCAGGACGACGGTTCCGTGCAGCTGGCTCTGATGGTCGAGCTGCTGGCGGGTCGCACGCCGCAGAGTTTTCAACTCATCGACAAGAACAGCGTGCGTGAATACAAATTCGCGCGCGAAGGTGAAGCGACTGTCAAGACCCCGATGGGCGATGTGTCAACCGTCGTCTACCGCGCGCAGAAGACTTACTCACCGCGCATCACGCGCTTCTGGTGCGCGCCGGATCGCGGCTACATCCCGATGAAGGTCGAGCAGAAAAAGGGCGACGACGTGCAATGGACGCTGCAGATCCAGGGCCTGACGCGCAACTAGCGCGCTTCAGGTCTTGGGGAGAGTCACGCCGCGCTGACCCTGGTACTTGCCACCGCGATCGCGGTAGGACGTCGAGCACACCTCATCCGATTCGAAGAACAGCATCTGCGCCACGCCTTCGTTGGCGTAGATCTTTGCGGGTAGCGGTGTTGTGTTAGAAAACTCCAGGGTGACGTGACCTTCCCACTCGGGCTCCAAGGGAGTTACATTACATATTATACCGCAACGTGCATATGTGCTTTTCCCCACTGTTAGGATGAGCACATCGCGCGGCACGCGAAAATATTCAACCGTACGCGCGAGCGCAAATGAATTGGGCGGAATAATGCAAACATCACCGCCGAAATCGACGAAACTCTTTTCATCAAATTTCTTCGGATCGACGATGGTTGAGTTGATGTTGGTGAAGATCTTGAACTCGGCCGCGCAGCGCACGTCGTAGCCGTAGCTCGAGGTGCCGTAGGAGACGATCTTCTGGCCCTCGACGTGGCGCACCTGCTCGCTCGCGAACGGTTCGATCATCCCGTGCTCGCGCGCCATGCGCCGTATCCAGTTGTCTGATTTGATGCTCATGTGATTCCTGCGTGGGCGGCGCGGGAAGATATCAGGTCTCTTCAACCACAATCTTGGGAAATACGCTGCTGCGATCCCGTGCCCGCACCGCCAGCGCCCCGCCGGTGCGCCGTGCCATCTCGAAGTAGGCACGCGCGCGCGCTGAGTCGGGAGCTGCCACGACGGTCGGGCGCCCACCGTCGGCCTCTTCGCGGATATGCGCATCCAGGGGCAGCTCCCCCAGCAGGCGCACGCCGTACTGCTCGGCCATGCGCGCACCGCCCCCGGTGCCGAAGATGTGCTCGCTATGGCCGCAGTTCGAACAGATGTGCACGCTCATGTTCTCCACGATGCCGAGCACGGGAACTGAGACCTTTTCGAACATCTTCAGCCCCTTGCGGGCATCCGCGAGCGCGATGTCTTGCGGCGTCGTCACGATCACGGCGCCGGCGACGGGAACCCGCTGCGCCAGCGTCAGCTGAATATCTCCGGTGCCCGGAGGCATGTCGACGACCAGATAGTCGAGCGCGCCCCACTGCGTCTCGGACAGGAGCTGCGTCAACGCCTGGGTGACCATCGGGCCACGCCAGACCATCGGCTGCTCCTCATCCACGAGAAATCCGATGGACATCGCGCCCACCCCGTGGCTCGTGAGCGGGCGCAGGTGCTTGCCATCGGGCGCCGTCGGGCGCTGCCCGGCAAGTCCGAGCATGAGCGGCTGGCTCGGTCCGTATATGTCCGCGTCCAGGATCCCGACCCGGGCACCCTGGGCGGCCCAGGCAAGCGCCAGGTTAACGGCCACCGTGGACTTGCCGACACCCCCTTTGCCCGAGGCGACGGCCACCACGTTGCTGATCTCCCCCAGGGGCTTCAAATTGCGCTGCACGGCGTGCGCGCGGATGTTGGCTTCAAGTTCGACCGTGAGCGGCACCGCGATCCCCTGGGCGGCGAGGTGCGCACTCAGCGCGGCCCGCAACTCCGCCAGGTAGCCCCCGACCGGAAACCCAAGCTCGATGCGCGCCGCCACACCCTCCCCGTGCGCCCGCACCTCGCGGATCGCCTGCGCGGCCCCCAGGGTCTCGGCGAGGTAAGGGTCGTTGTACGCCTCAAGGGCGGCGCGCGCGGCATTGACTGAGTTTTCGGAGATCATGTTGCAAGGGGGTGGCGATCCATGGGGGGTGCGATTGTAGTGGTTTGTGCGCCCCGTTCCATAAGCGGGCCCGCCCCGCGGGGCCGCCTGACGGCTGTGGCATAATCGGGGCCGTTTCCGGGGGTTGAGCGCTTCATGCCTTCACCGGTCAGCTGCGACAGCGGCGCCGCCACCGGATAGATCCGCGCCTTGCCCGAGCTTTGCGCGCTCCCACTGACGGGGGTGACGGTGAGCGCGTGCAGGAAGCTGCTGCTGACGGAAAGGCTGAATGAGCTTTTTCACGAACCTGCGTGCCGACCGGCTCGTCACCGAGATCCGGTCCGCGAACGATCCGGCAAGCCCTGCCCGGCAGAAGGCAATCGCACGGCTGAAAGAAGTCGGCGCGGGCGCTATTGAACCGGTCTTCGGCGCCCTGCCGGAAGCGGACAAGTCAGCAACCCTGGCGTTCGTCGAGGTGCTCACCGAGCTCGTCAGCCAGAAGACCTTCCCGCAGTACGTGCGCGGTCTGGTCGAAGGCAGCCCGCGCGTCATCTCAGGCATCTCCTGGGCGCTCACCAACAGCCGCAACTACCCGCATCACCTGCTGCTCGAGGCGCTCGGCACGCCGGGCATCTCCAAGCCTGCGGTGCTGGACGTGATTGCCACACACAAGTCGCGCTTCAACGTGCGCGAGCTGCTGAACGCCGCCTACGCGCAGGAACCGAACGAGAAGGCGGCGTTGTTTCGCATCATCGGCGAGATCGCCGACAAGTCCTCGATCGGTGAACTCATCGGGCGCGTGCAGGGCAAGGATCCGATCGCGCGCGTGCACATCATCAACACGCTGGCGCGCTTTAACACCCCCGAGGTGCAAACGGCGCTGCACGGGCTACTCAAGGACTCGAACAAGCTCATCCGTGGCGCGGCGCTCTCGGCGCTGCAGCGCATGGAGGGGCCGATCGACATCGAGCGCGTCGCCCCGCTGCTGCGCGACCCGGAGATCGACGTCCTCAACCGCGCCATCGACCTCGTCATCAAGGCCAACCATCCAGAGACAATCCGCTATCTCATCGAGATCCTGAAGGATGAGAACGAGAATGCCCGCCGTGCCGCCGTCGAGGTGCTCAACGAAGTCGGCAACGCGCAATCGGTCAAGTACCTGCTCGAGTCACTCAAGGACAGCGACTGGTGGGTGCGCAGCCGCGCCGCGGACGCGCTCGGTAAGATCGGCGGCCCGAAAGTAATCGACGCGGTGCTGCAGCTGGTGCGCGACAAGGACGAGGATATCCGCCGTGCCGCGATCGAGATCCTGAACCAGACCAAGGACGAGCGCGCCGTCGACTCGCTCATCCAGGCCACGCGCGATACCGACTGGTGGGTGAGTGAGCGCGCGGTGGATGCGCTGGCCGAGATCGGCAGCAAGCGTGCAGTGCCGCGTCTGATGGAAATGCTGCACAAGCCTGCGAACGAGAAGGCGACGCCGATCGTGGTGCGCGCACTGGGCAAGCTCGGCGACAGCAAGCTCGTGGACATGCTGCTGCCGCTCGTGGCGCGCCCGGAGCGCGAGATCCGCATCGAGGCGATCCAGGCACTGTCGAAAGTGGCGGATGAGTCGCGCGCCGATCAGGTGCGTCAGGAGCTGCAGGCGCAGGTGTCCTCCCCGGACCAGACCGTCTCGCGCATGGCGGCGGCGGCGGTCTCGGAACTGGATAACCGCATCGCCGGCATCTCGCAGCTGGGATCGAGTCCGAAGGCCATCCCGAGCGGCATCACCGCGACAGCCCCGCCCGCGCCGAGCGCCGCGCGGCCGCCGCCGCCGCCGCCGCCGCCGCGCGCGCCGGAGGCGGCCAAGACGCTGCTCATGTCCGAGACGGCCGTGCAGCAGGCCACCAAGAGTGCCGAAGCGGCGGCGCGCCTGGACATCAACACGCTCAAGCCCGGGGACATCCTGGAGGGGCGCTACAAGTACATCGACCGCATCGGCCGCGGCGCCTTCGGTACGGTGCTGTTGATGGAAGACACGGTGGTCGATGAGCGGCTGATTCTTAAGTTCCTCAATCCCAACGTCTCCGGGGACGAGGAAGTGATGAAGCGCTTCGTGCACGAACTGCGCTACTCGCGCAAGATCACGCACAAGAACGTCATCCGCATCTACGACTTCCTCTACATCCAGGGCAACTACGCCATCTCGATGGAGTACTTCCCCTCGCACACGCTCGGCGGCGAGGTGGTCAACGAGAAGCCGCTGGAATTGAAGCGCGCGGTGCAGTTTGGCATCGACATCTGCACCGGCATGACCGTGGCGCATCAGCAGGGCATCGTGCACCGCGATCTGAAGCCGGCCAACGTGCTCATCAACCAGGAAGGCCTGCTCAAGATCGTGGATTTCGGCGTCGCGGCGGCGCAGCGCGAGGGCGACACGCAGCTCACCAAGACCGGTTACGTCATCGGCTCGCCCAAGTACATGGCGCCCGAGCAGATCCTCGGCAAGAAGGTCGACGAGCGCGCCGACATTTACGCACTCGGGGTCATGCTCTATGAGATGGTGACCGGCGTGCCGCCCTACTCGCGCGGTGATCACATGTCGGTCATGTACCAGCACGTGCAGGGCAAGGCGCGCACGCCCCAGGAAGTGAATCCCAACCTGCCGCCGGGGCTCTCGGACCTCGTGGTGCGGGCGATGGCGGTGGACAAGACCAAGCGCTTCCAGACCATGAACGAGCTCAGCAGCGCCCTGGCGGCTTATCTCAAGTAACGCCACCCGCCGCCGGGCTCACGGCCCCGTTAAGGCTCCCGCCTTGCGAAACTTCGTGCGTTACGTCAAATTTCCCGCCACAAGCGGTTGATCTTAGAGCGCCCTCGGGCTAAACAACCTGCGGTAAAACTCCTTAAGGAGCAAGGGCTTGGCGCGCATAGATGCCTTCTTGAAGTTGGGTACCCAGCAGGGGTGCTCGGACGTGCATCTGGCGGTGGGCGTGCCCCCGATGCTGCGCATGCACGGGGATCTGCTACCGATCAAGTTCCGCGACCTGCGCGCGGTGGAGCTCGAGAGCTACATCAGCGAGATCCTCACCCGCTCGCAGAATGAGCAGTTCAACAAGGGGCACGACCTGGACTTCTCGTACGTGTCCGTGGAAGGCGGCCGCTTCCGCGTCAACGTCTACCGCAAGGAGACCGGCGTCGGCGCCACCTTCCGCTC